>JBAVWD010000557.1:0-3101 GCA_049697655.1 Anaerolineae bacterium
GACATGCGTCTCTGTGATATACTGGGCGAAACGTTCGGACTTTCACATCGATCGGCTTTTCTTCCACATCACTGCAGCTCTGATTCCAACTGTCTCGGCCTCATGAGAAGCTCAGGTCGGCTAGAGCTTCTCTCTTTATACATCACGAGGTGCGTCAGCCTGGAGCAACACAGCCAAGTGTGGAGAGGGGGTGATAGCCTGTCATTGAGTGCCTTTATGTCCCGCAAGGTGGTCGCTGGAGATGTGACCACGGGTGGCAGGGCCCTGGGGTCCCTATCCCCATCCAAAAGGGCGGGATCAGCACCTACACCCGGCCGCCTTGCCAAGCTCGACTGAGCGTGTCAGAAGGAGGAAAAACGATGAGAAGGCTAGAAGAAAGTGATGCGGTAAAGGCGCTGCGTCGAGAGATCACACGGCGACGGTTCCTTCAGTTGGTGGCAGGTAGCGGTGCCGTGCTAGCGGCCAGGTGCGCGCCAGCCCCTTCACCTGCGCCGGAACCTACGGCAACCACAGCTCTCCCGCCGCCTGCCGAGTCTCCGACACCCGCGCCGCCTGAGCCCACTCCGACAACCGCGCCCGTCGCTGGGACGGGCACCCTTATCTACGCCGGTGGTCAGGACATCCCCACTCTCGACCCCCGCGACCGCGGCGACTATTCCATTAACAACATGCAGAGAGCGCTCTATGACTCGCTGTGGTGGCAGGAAGGCTGGCCGCCGAAGCTGTCGCCAAGTATCTGCAAGAGCTACGAGGTGTCGGACGACGTGACGGAGTGGATGCTCTACTTGGACGAGCGAGCCAAGTTCCACGATGGCACGCCCCTCACAGCGGAGGCGGTAGCCTGGACCCTCCAGGGCATCTTGAAACTCCAACTGCCCCGGGCCGCGCAGATCTCTCCGGTGATGAACGAAGAGAGCATAGAGGTAGTCGACAACTACACCTTGCGCATCGTCCTCACCACGCCCTTCGCCGATCTGCCCTGGCTCTTGGGGTATGCGGGGCAGACCTTCATCGCCAATCCCGACGAGGTCATGGCCCATGAGGTGAACGGCGACGAAGGACAGGCATGGCTCTTGGACCATGCGGCCGGGTCAGGGCCTTTCCAGATAAAGCGGTGGGAACCCGGGACGGTGTACGAGATCGAGGCTGTCCCCGACTACTGGCGCGGTTGGCCACAAGGGGGGCGCCTCGACGGGGTCATCTGGAGAATCATTCGCGACTCCGCCGAAAGGCGCATGGCTCTGCTGGCCGGTGAGATCGACATCGCCGACACCGTAACTGTGGATGACCTGCCGCTGATCGATGGCAATCCCGGGACTCACACTGAGGTGCACCCAGGCTTCTTGACCGGCTTCATCAAGATGCACAACCAGAGGGAACCCTTCTCGGACCTCAACTTCCGCAAGTTCATGGCCTACGCCTTTGACTACGATGGGTTCGTGGCCACGCAAGGCGGGCCTGACCTCTGTCCGCTGATCACTGGCTGTCTGCCCGACGGTGTGCCCGGTCATGACCCCAACGTCCAGCCAGTGTATCGGCAGGACCTGGACAAGGCCAGGGAGTATCTGGACAAGACGGCCTGGGCGGATGGGGGGCTGGACATAGATTTCATCTATGTCACGGGCTTGCCCTTCGAGGAAGCCATGGGCACCATGCTGGCTGAGCCTCTGTCGCAGTTCGGCATCACCGTCAACCTGGTTCCCAAGGTCTGGCCGGACATGGTGGCTATGTCCACCCACCCAGAGACCGGGGCGGATACGATCGCCGTCTTCGATGACTTGGGCCCGGTACCAACCCAGTGGTTCAGGTACGAATACTACTCCAAGTTCTGGGACACTCCCCAGGGAGGCACCTTCATGTCGGCCTGCTTCTACAAGAACCCTGACTTCGATGCCCTGCTCGAACAGGCCGAGGTCACGGCTGACGACGAAGCGCGTCTAGAGCTGGTCAAGGACATGCAGGGCATGATCATGGAGGACATCCCCGCGGTCATGCTCTACACCATGCCCAACATGCTGGGCTTCTCCGATCGGGTCAAGGGCTACGAGTACACAGGGTACATAGCAGCAGATTTCTGGCCCTTGTGGCTAGAGTAGACTCCGGCCACAGTCTGGTGGTGAGGGGGTTCGACTTATGTTCCCCTCACCACCTCCCTGTAGGGCCGGATCTGGCACTCGGGTCCACGCTGTAGCACCCACCGGACAAGCAGGCGCAACTGGATGCGATGCCTGGGGACGTGACAAGACACAAACGAGAAAGGGGCACCAAGGTCCGAAGGCAAACGCCAAAGCAACTGCTGACGAAAGGCAAGGAGTGCCTGCCCCTCGGAGGCTTGATGAGACAGGCAGCTTGCACACTACTGGCAGACCACGACGCTGGCAGGTTCTCCCAGCAGCGAGAACACAACGACAAAGCCCCATCGCCATGACGACTGGTAACGGGAACGCTCCATCACGGTGACAGTAGCCACCCGTTGGGATGTATGGGGGCACGAGGAAAGGACTTAGGAAGTGGAAGCAGAGGCGGCTGGTGGGCCTGAGAGCATGGGCGTCTTCGCCCTCGGACGACCGGAAGAGGTTCGAATTGCCATCGATGCGAGCATATTCGCGTTGGAGACCGACATTGAGCCTGTCTCGGGCGTCGAGGACGTCAGCCTGCCCCATGAAGGACACCAAGTGTCCGCGCGTATCTATACTCCCGAAGGCGAAGGGCCGTTGCCACTCGTGGTGTTCGTCCACGGTGCGGCCTGGGTAGCTGGCAGCCTGGACACGCATGACAATGTCTGCCGGCGATTCGCTTCGCGTGTTCCAGCTGTGGTGGTGTCGGTGGACTATCCGCTTGCACCCGAGAGCAGATTCCCCACACCAGTGGAAGATGCTTATCGCACGTTTGTGTGGGCAGCAGACAATGCTACGTCTATCGGTGCGGACCCGAGGCGTCTCGCACTAGCCGGGGATAGTGCAGGCGGGAATCTCGCGGCAGCAATGTGTCTGATGGCAAGAGATCGCAGCGGTCCGAAAATCCGTTTTCAACTACTTGTGGATCCGGCCTTGGATTTCTCAGCCTATGATGCCCAGGGCTTTGAGTATTTGAGGTGGTGC
>JBAVWD010000558.1:0-1572 GCA_049697655.1 Anaerolineae bacterium
AAAGCGAGGAAAAGAAGAAAGGGGGTCACGTGGACCCTGAGGGACAGCCGGCGATGGTGCACGATCCAGGCTGCCGTGCCGAGTCCGAGCGCCACGTAGAGGACGCGGAAGGCGGACAGCGGCCTCAGCCCGGGCCAGGCTGCCACGGAGCCGAGGACGGCGGCCGGGAGCAAGAGCAGGAACCCCCAGCCCAGAACCTGGGAAAACGATAGCTTGGTGATGAAGTCACGCATCATGGGTGCATAGCCCAAGGGCAAGACGGTGGCGGTTCTTAACGGCTGTTACAGGCTCTGCCGCGGAGCGCATAGACCGAGGTTCGCTGTTGTTGGAGACACCAATGGCCAAACGAGGGCTGGCATTGCTGGAGCTCCCCAGACGGTGCCTCGGCTCGTTGAAGTTGTTCTTTGTCGACATAACTCTCTACGTGCGGGTCTGTGTTTCCGCCAGGAAGGTGAGGGACGCAGCTCTGCAACACGGCCACAGGTGAGGGTCTTCGGCGCGAGGGCTACAGGCCACCGCAATTGTTTTCCCCAGGCTATGATACAGCAAAAGGGGGGCCGACACCAGACGTGCAACTCCCTCACATAGGTTCGTAGTCGCTGCGAGGGAGACGGCCTCCGGGCGAAGGTTCAACGTCCCCCATCCGCGCGAGAACGCGTTCTCAGGCGGCTTGGAGAGAAGACGGGGGGTTGGTGAGGAGCTTCCTCCATGGGCGCGACTGCGACGAAGGATGCCCAGTTACCTATGTGCGTCAGCGGCCATCCCCATGAGCGGCAAGTCTAGCTCGTGCACCTGAACTGCCGTGTCAGGTCTACGACGCGCTCCTGGTCGGCCTCAGTGAGGCTGTTATGGAACGGAAGGCGCGCCAGGCGATCGGCTATGTCCTCCGTCACAGGGCAGTCGCCGGCTTTCCCACCGAAGCGCTTTCCCATCTCCGAGATGTGTAGCGGTAGGTAGTGGAAAACGCTGGAGACGTCGTGCGTCCTCAAGTGGGCCAAGAAAGCCTGGCGCTGCTCGAGGGAGGGGAGCAGCAGGTGGAAAAGGTGATACGGCTGCTGGCAATGGCTGGGCACGACAGGCAATTGTACGCCCTCATCCTCGGCCCACTGCTGGAGATGGTCGTAGTAGTACTCCCAGACGCGCTGGCGAATAGCCTGAATCTGCTCGCGAGCCTCCAGTTGGGCATATAGGAACGCAGCAAGGATATCTGATGGAAGATAGCTTGAGCCCAGATCTACCCAGGTGTATTTGTCTACCTGGCCGCGGAAGAAGCGGCTACGGTTGGTCCCCTTTTCACGGATGATCTCCGCGCGCTCGGCGTACCGAAGATCGTTGATGAGCAGGGCGCCCCCCTCGCCGCAGGTGAAGTTTTTGGTCTCGTGAAAGCTGAGCGAGGCCAGGGATCCGAAGGTGCCCAGGAAGCGTCCCTTGTACTTGCCGAAGAGGCCGTGGGCGTTGTCCTCCACGATGGCGATACTGTGTCGCTGGGCCATCTCGCAGAGGCTATCCATCTCGCACCCCACGCCGGCGTAGTGTACCAGAAGGATGGCCTTGGTTCGCGGTGTGATGAGT
>JBAVWD010000559.1:0-8120 GCA_049697655.1 Anaerolineae bacterium
GAAGGAGGGAGGTTGCTCTGCTTTGCGGGACCTTCTGGGTTTCAGTGGTGCAGCGATGAGCTGCTCCATGGTTCTCTAGAAGTGGCCAAACGGCACGGCGGTGGCTGGCACATGCACCTGGTAGAGACCAAGATCCAGGCCATGGTCTGCTTTGACCTCTACGGCAAGTCCGCAACCCAGGCCATGAAGGAACGAGGCCTTCTGGGACCAGAGGTGTCGCTGGCACACTGCGTATGGCTGGATGACGCCGACCTCGACACCTTGGCTGAGAGCAACAGCCGCGTGGTGCACAACCCGGCTAGCAACCTCCGCATCGGGAGCGGCTTCTCCCCTATCATTGACATGCTGGAGAGAGGCATCAAGGTTGCCCTGGGCACTGACGGCTCGGCCAGCAGTGACAACCAGATCATGTTCGACGCGATTAAGCTGGCCGGCCTCATCCACAACCTACGAACCACCGATCATCGGCGCTGGCCGTCGTCGCGGGACGTCCTACGCATGGCCACCGTCAACGGCGCCGCTGCCTTATGTTTGGAAGACGACCTTGGCCAACTCAGGCCTGGCCAACTGGCAGACATCGTCCTCCTGGATACCAGCACCTTGCTCTTCACGCCCTTCAACGATGCGTTCCGCCACCTGGCCTATACCGAGAACGGCAGTTCCGTGCACACCGTGATCGTCGACGGCAGAGTGGTCGTGGAGGATGGCCGCATCCTCACCGTGGACGAGGGAAGCATCCGTGAGGAAGCCAGGGAGGCCTGGGCGAGGATGTACAGAGAATTGCCAAGGCTGCGGGAGGAGACCGAACCGCTGGTGCGCGAGTTCCAGCAGTACCAGCAAGAGATGATCGGCAAGCCATTCTACCTCGACAGGTTCTGAGAGCGTGATTGATAGAGCAGTACTGGTAGAGCTGTCCAAGCGCAAACCGATTGTCCCCTTCACTCTGGATGAGAGCCTGACTTTCTACTGCCCTCAGGAGAATCTGGATGCCTTCGACCATCCCGTTGTGGCCGACTGGCACCTCTTCATGACCACTGCCTACGAGCCACCGGCGAACGAGGCGGACAAAGTGATGCTCATCCTCCCTTGTACCAAGGACAAGCCATACATCATTAGCAGGGAACATCTGGCAGTGAACAGCCACCTCCTCAACGTTGGCTTTGAACCACTGGAAGACGCAGTGGTGCCCGAAGGACTGTACAGCCATCTTCCGCCCGAATACGACAGGGCGACTCTCAACAACGGGCTGCTGCGACGAGATGGGTTAACACTGCACCGCTGCGTCGTCTCCGAGCCCATGGGCCTGGTACCATATGAACTCGTCTACTACTACCAGGGTGAGCTTTCTCCCGCCTCCAGATACGACGACCCAGGGCTCTTCGAGCACCGACCCAACACGGTGTGCCCATGGCGAGCCGACTATACGGGCGTCGAAAAGGGGACTAACCTGGGATGGGGCGACAACGAGAAGCTCGCCTACGTGCAGGTGCACAACAGGCTGGTGCAAATCATCGCGACTGTTCTGAAGCGCCTGGAGCCTGGGTACAGCAGAATCCTGGCCTACGTCAGCCCTGGACTCACCCACCGGAGCTTTCTCTCCAGCAGAGAAGAGAAGAACGCCAGCGGGATCCGCACAGCGCTTAGAATCGCTGGCAAGACCGCTCCGCTCGAAGGCGTCAACGATCTTCACCACGGTCTGGTGACCGTTATCCCTAAGAAAGAGGAGTGGGAAGACATCCTCAAGGCCGTGGAGGCACGCCTGCTCGCAGAAGATCCCTCGGAAACAAAGGCCGGGGTCCGAGGATACTTCGCTCGCGGCGGCGGCGGAGCCACCCCGTTGGCCCTCCCGGAGTCACTGGAGACACTGGAGAGGTACCTGGCTCCGTAGGACGGTGTCGTTGATGAACCATGTGGAGGCCAGAAGGAGGTGATGCGAGGCTCAAGCTGATCTGCTAGATGCATGTCCAAGTGGTTAGCACCCACCCTACCAAAAGTGGCGTGGGTCAGTGTCTGGCCCCGCGTCAACGCAAAGACACCCTAATAAGAGGAAGGAAACATGATTAAGAAGTCAGGTTTGCTAAGATTAGTAGCTATCACGCTGCTCGCCGGCCTAGTGCTCACAGCCTGTGGTACTCCAGCGCCCCCGCCTGAGGAAGAGGGAGCGATAAAGGTGGCCTTGGTGATGCCTGGTTCCATTGCCGATCAGGGCTACAACGCCGCGGCATATGCAGGCCTCATGGCCATCGAGAAGGACTTGGGAGCCGAGGTCGCGTATTCTGAGATGGTACCCTTGGCAGAGTACGAGGAGACCTTCCGCGATTACGCTGCCGAGGGCTACGACGTCGTCATGGGACACGGCTTTGAGTTCGGTGACCCTATCGAGCTTATCGCGCCCGACTTCCCGGACACCTCTTTCCTGGTCGTGAACGGCATTGTGTCTGGTCCCAACTACGCCTCGTTGCTGCATCAGAACCACCAGACGGCCTACGTATGTGGCTACATCGCAGCCAGGATGTCCGAGACCGGGAAGCTTGCTGCCATAGGAGGATTCGCCTACCCGGTCATCGTCCAGCAGCTGGAAGCGTACAAGCTGGGTGCTCAGTCGGTGGATCCGAACATGGAGGTGACCATCGCCTATCTGGACACCTGGGATGATATCGCCCTCGGCAAGGAGGCGGCCCTGGCCCAGATCAGCGCTGGTGCAGACTGCATCTTCCATGTGGCTGATGCCGCGGGTATCGGCGTGATCCAGGGTTGCCAGGAGCAAGGCGTCCACGCTATTGGCTTCGCCTACGACCAGAACTCACTGGCCCCCGACACGGTTATCACCAGTACCATCATCGACTATGAGGAGATGATGACCCAGGCCGTAAAGGACATCATGGATGGCACCTTCGAGTTCAACACAGTCCATTACTATGGGCTGGACTCAGGGGTCATCAGGGTCGCCGACTACCACGGCCTGGTCCCCGATGACATCGCTGCTGAGGCAGCGGAGATTCAGCAGAAGATAATCTCTGGCGAGATTGAGGTCCCGCTGATCAACGAGCCAACGCAGTAGCGTTCAGGAGTATTGGCTATGGCGCTCTACCGGGGTCAGCCCCCGGTAGAGCGCTGCTCCGAGCTGGCTTGATCTCTGTGACGTCCGGCATCGGGAGAGTGCGAACTTGGGAACACTCCTACAACTAGAGAACATCACCAAAGTCTTCGACGGGCTTGTGGCGAATGATCGCATCTCTCTCGACGTCAGAGAGGGAGAGATACACGCCCTGTTGGGGGAGAACGGGGCCGGCAAGACGACACTGATGAACATCCTGTACGGCCTCTACCATCCCGACGGCGGTCGAATCCGCTTGCGAGGTGAGACTGTTCGAATATCGTCTCCCAAGGACGCCATCATGAAGGGGATAGGCATGGTACACCAGCACTTCATGCTCATCCCCCCTCTCACGGTGACCGAGAACATCATCCTGGGAATGGGCTCCCTGCGTCGTCCCCTGCTGGATCTGGATTCGGCCGCGGAGAAGATATCAAGTCTCTCTGAGGGGTATGGGCTGAACGTGGATCCCAGAGCCGAGGTGTGCAATCTCTCAGTCGGTGCGCAGCAACGAGTGGAGATTGTCAAGGCCCTGTACCGGGGGGCGGATCTGTTTATCCTGGATGAGCCAACCTCGGTCCTCACACCTCAAGAGGTAGCCGATCTCTTCAGCGTGCTGCGACGTCTGGTTGACGAGGGCCACTCCGTTATCTTCATCACTCACAAGCTAGATGAGGTGATGGACATCAGTGATCGAGTCACCGTTCTTCGCGACGGCAGGCTGGTGGCCACCGTTAATACGGCCGAGACCTCCAAGCAAGAGTTGGCCCGCATGATGGTGGGGCGCGAGATCGTCTTCAGGGTGGGCAAAGAGGCGCTGACCCCTGGCGAGACGGTGCTGGAAGTCAGCGGACTCGAGGTCGATATGGAAGATGAGCGTTGCTCTGTCGCACTTCAGGGCATGTCGCTCTCTGTCAGGCGCCACGAGGTCCTGGGGATAGCTGGTGTAGGGGGCAACGGGCAAACAGAGCTGGCTGGAGCTGTAATTGGCCTCTTCGCACCGGTGGCCGGCAAGATCACCATCCTGGGGCATGATGTTGCCGAACGCAGCACCAAAGGGGTTATCAAGCTGAACGTAGGGAGGATACCCGAGGATCGGCAAGCACAGGGATTGGTGCCCGATTTCACCATCAGTGAGAACCTGATAGCCACTCATTACACCGAGCCTCCCCTCTCCAGACGATCCTTCCTCAACTTCCCCTTCATCGCCGAACTAGCCAAAGGACTTATCAGTGAGTATGACATCAGACCTCCGCAGCCTGCGCTGTTGGCGAAGCAGATGTCGGGAGGCAACCAGCAGAA
Source organism: Anaerolineae bacterium (assembly GCA_049697655.1). Classification (GTDB taxonomy): domain Bacteria; phylum Chloroflexota; class Anaerolineae; order UBA7937; family B3-Chlor; genus JAUVXJ01. The sequence goes on from JBAVWD010000559.1 coordinate 4,400, forward strand.
GCTGATACTGGCTCGCGAGCTGCACAGGGAGCCGGATCTAATCGTGGCTGTCCAGCCCACGCGAGGCCTGGACGTGGGTGCCACCGAATACATCTATAAGGAGTTGCTCAAGCACAGAGCACGCGGAGCGGCAATCCTGCTGATCTCCACCGAGCTAGAGGAGATATTCACCCTGAGCGACAGAATCGCTGTGATGTTCAGGGGCGAAATCCTGGGGATAAGAGATGCCGAAAGCGCAGATATCGAAGAGATCGGCCTGCTGATGGCCGGTGTTCGCACGGAACAGCAACCACTGCGTGAGATGACCCCATGAGGCGCAACTGGTCTGAAAGAGCTCTCTCCGTCGTTCTCGCCCTGGCTCCGGTATGGGCAGTACTCGGAGCATTGCTTCTGGGAGCTATTCTCATCGCCGTAGCGGGGATCAACCCTGTGGATGCCTACGCCGCACTCTTGGAGGGTGCCTTCGGCAGCCTGAGCGGCCTTGGCATCACGTTGCAGAAGACGGTACCCCTCCTCTTCGCGGGCCTGGGCGTGGCTTTCGCCTTCCGCTGTGGACTCTTCAATATCGGCGGCGAGGGACAATTGCACATGGGAGCCCTTCTCGGAGGCTGGCTGGCCCTCACCTTCACAGGCCTGCCCGCCCCCGTTCTCCTGCCTGCGGTGCTCATAGCCTCTTTCATCGGAGGCGGCATCTGGGGAGCCATACCCGGGCTCCTGAGGGCGAAGTGGAACATGAGTGAGATCATAACCACGATCCTCATGAACTACATCGGGTTCTGGTTCGTCAGTTTCATGCTTCATGGGCCCCTTCAAGAATCCCGCGGTTACTATCCACAATCGGAGATCCTCCCCGGAGCCTCTTGGCTGCCTATCATCTGGCCGGCCGCCCGCGTTCACCTAGGCCTCGTTCTGGCCCTCTTGGCCGCTGCGGGTGTCTACGTGGTGTTGTGGCGAACGACCATAGGATACCAGATACGCGCCGTCGGCTCGAACCGCCGGGCGGCCGAGTACTCTGGAATACCCGCCGTGCGGAGCATGGTTCTCGCCATGTTTGTCAGTGGGGGTCTGATGGGCCTGGCAGGAGCAGCGGAGATCTTGGGAGTGCAGCACCGGCTGAGCGACTTCTTCTCGCCCGGCTACGGCTTCGACGGTATCGCAGTTGCCCTTCTGGGGTACACCCATCCTGTAGGAGTCGCCCTGGCCGCAGTGTTCTTTGGGGGCCTGCGCGCTGGTTTCAACGCCATCCAGCGCACGGAAGGCCTTCCTCTCGCCATGGCGCAAGTCGTGCAAGGCCTAACACTCATCCTCGTAGTGTCCAGCGTCGCCCTCCTGCGTCTGCGGGCTCTGGTCAGAAGAAAGGAGGCAGCAAGTGCTGGCGGGGTTGACTGAATTCTTCACCGCGGCTTTCTTCGCGGCCGCCGTGCGCTTGTCCACGCCCCTCATTTTTACCGCCATCGGTGGTATCTTCTCCGAGCGATCCGGCGTGGTCAACATAGGCCTGGAAGGCATGATGCTCACCGGCGCATTCGCCGGTGTCCTTGGCGCTTTCTACACAGGAAACGCCTGGCTGGGTGTGCTGATCGCTATGGTGGCTGGCGCCTTGATGGCCCTCATTCACGCTTTTCTCAGCGTAACCGTGAGAGGAAACCAGATAGTCTCCGGGGCGGCCATAAACATCCTTGCTCTGGGGCTAACCACTTTCTTCATGCGCGTCTTCTGGGGGATCCAGGAGAAGCCCCGTGTGCCCGGCTTTGCGGTCTGGAAGATCCCCGTGCTGGGGGACATCCCATTCATTGGTGAGGTGCTGTTTCAGCATATCCCTCTCGTCTATCTGGCGTTTTTGCTGGTGCCTTTGGCGCACTTCGTGCTCTTCCGCACCTCATGGGGTCTGAGTCTGAGGTCCGTGGGCGAGCACCCCAGAGCCGCGGATACGGTGGGCATCAACGTCCTGCGAACGAGGTATATGTGCGTGCTGATCAGTGGTGCACTGGCGGGCTTGGGAGGAGCGTTCCTGTCTATCGGCCAGTTGCAGACTTTTCTGGAGAACATGAGCGCGGGACGAGGGTTCATCGCCCTGGCCGCGCTGATCTTCGGTAAGTGGATGCCGGCCAGGACCATGGCCGCCTGTCTGCTCTTTGGCGGCGCTCAGGCAGCAATCGTCAGAATCCCTGCCCTGAATTACAGTGTGTCGCCCCAACTTCTTTCCATGTTTCCGTATCTGCTTACGTTGCTGGCCTTCATCGGACTCGTCGGCAAGACGACGACGCCAGCAGCTATCGGGACACCGTATGTTAAAGAGTAGCGGATGGCACAAACCAAGGCGCGCCCGGCTCCTGGATATGAGTCCCGGCGCCCTGGTTCGTTTGCGCCAAGGGTAATGTGAGCCGATCGGCCTAACGAATCATCAGCTATCGTCAAGGAGGTCTACTGTGAGTGACAAGGAATTGGCACAAGACATAGCGGAAAAGAGTCATGAGTACAACTTCTTCTCCTGGTCGGTGCAGTCCAAGGCCAGGCCCATGGCCTTGGCGGGGGGCGAGGGCTGCTATTTCTGGGACGTGGAAGGAAATCGCTATCTGGATTTCATCTCCCAGTTGATGTGCACCAACGCCGGACACCAACACCCCAAGATCGTGGCTGCCATCAAGGATCAGGCAGACAAGCTGTACTTCGCCGCCCCCAAGTTCACCACCGAGGCCAGGGCAGAGCTGGCCGAGCTGCTGGCTGAGATCACACCAGAGAACCTGACCAAAGTCCTGTTCACTCTGGGCGGCGCGGAAGCCAACGAGAACGCCATCAAGTTCGTGCGAGAGTACACCGGCAAGTTCAAGATCATCGCCCGGTATCGAGGCTATCACGGAGCCTCCTACGGTGCCATGACCCTCTCGGGTGACATCCGCAGGACGAAAGTGGAGCCAGGTATCCCAGGTGTGATCCACGTGTTCGATCCTTACTGCTACCGCTGTAGCTTCAATAAGGAGAGGGCGACCTGCAGCCTGGAGTGTGTCAGCCACATTGAGGAGATCATTCACTACGAGGGCCCCGACAAGATAGCCGCCATCTTCATGGAGGGCGTTACCGGCAGCAACGGCATCTTTGTCCCCAGGGATGACTACTGGCCAGCGGTGAGGGCCCTCTGCGACAAGTACCACATCCTCCTGGTCTCCGACGAGGTGATGAGTGGCTTCGGCAGGACGGGCGAATGGTTCGCAGTGGACAACTGGGACGTGAAGCCGGACATCATCACCATGGCCAAGGGACTGACGGGAGCAGCCCTGCCCCTCGGTGCGGTGGCTGTGTCCAGTGAGATCGCGGAGTACTTCTGGGACCGCATGCTGTGGATGGGACTGACCTACAATGGCCACCCCATGTGCTGTGCCGCTGGAGCGGCCGCTGTGAAGGTCTACCGAGACGAGGGCTTGATCGAGAACTCTAAGAGAATGGGCCAGGTCATGCGTTCGGAACTCCAGAAGATGCAGGCTAGGCATCCCTCCATCGGCGAGTTCCGTTCCATCGGGCTGTTCGGGGTCATCGAGCTAGTCAAGGACAGAGGCACCAGAGAGCCCATCGTGGACTGGATGGCCGGTGAGACACAGCTGATGGACGAGATGTACCAGGGGTTGATGAAACGGGGCGTGTACACGTTCCTCAGTCGCAACTGGCTGTTCTTGGCCCCGCCGTTGATCGTCACCGAGAAGGAGTTGAAAGAAGGCCTGGGCGC
>JBAVWD010000560.1:0-2731 GCA_049697655.1 Anaerolineae bacterium
CGTTCACAGAGAGGATGTGTCGCATGGGGGCCGCGGCGCGAGTGGTGATCCAGATCTTTCGCGCGACTGGGATGAGGAAAGGGATCAGCAGTAGAGGAAGGAATCGGCTGGGAGTGTAGGTGTAGAAGGTGACGCCGAAGCTGGAGCCGGCCAAGGCCGACCACACGTAGGTTGATCTCTGGCTAGGATGACTGTCAAGCTGATTCCAGCCGCGCCACCAGAAGTAGAAAGTGAGGGCGGCAAAGAGAGGGAGGAGCACTCCTCGGAAGCCCAGGCGGCTGAAGTTGAGGTGCCAGTAGGAAGTGGCCAGCCAGAGACTGGTCAGAAAGGCCACGGTGCGGGCCCGTTGGTGGCTGGAGCGTAGCAGTTCCTTGACCAGCAGATAGGTCACCGGGATCGTGGCCGTGCCAGCCACGGCCGCCACCATGCGGATGGCCAGTGGGTTCCTGCCCAATAGGGCGATAGAGATGGCGACGAGGTAGATGAAAAGGGGCTCTTGGGTTCCGTAGAAGATGACCAGATCGCCCTCCAGGACCCGCAGAGCTTCCAGACCATTGGCTGCCTCGTCGCGCCACAGGCCTATGGGCAGCTCGTTCAGACGATAGAAGCGGAAGAAGGCGGCGATGACCACGAGGATCAGGATGACGACGAGGTCCAGCCCGGCCGCTTTCCTCATAGAGTGTCCTTGAGGACGCACCAGCTAACGCGCCACCGCTGTACTTGGCGACCTATGGCAGTGGTTGAGCGGTCTGTCCTTCCACCCGCAGCCGGTTTGAGGCGCCACGCAGAGTTACAGTGCTCGGTGCTCCGATCGCAGACCAGGCTTGGTCCGGCATGTTCACCATCTCTCTGCTTCATATGCCGTTCAACCCGAGGGACTGAGGAATGGGGCTTGGTCCGCGGAGCAACCCTCTGTCGTCCGAGCAGCGCTCGCCGTCTGCCCCCGTGTGTTCTGCGCATCCTCAGGTCGGACAGAGACATCAAGGTGCGATCTCTATGGGGGTCAACGTCACACTGACCCCTTGTACTCCGCCGTCCTGGCCGAGCACATCGAGATTGCGCATCGTTTCCAACAGATACATGCCCGTTAATAGGTTGTAGGTGCCGGGAGCTGCGTCCGCTGGTATCCGTATTTCGTGCCTGTCCCACACCATCTCGCCCGGCTGCCAGCGGGTGGTAGGTGAGAAGTTGTAGACTGGCCAGCGGTCGCTCTGGGCGACCAGCCGAGTCATGCCTTCGTCGGTGAGGTGGACGAAGACCTTGTAGTCCTTGTCCATCTCTTGCAAGGCCAACCAGTAGAGGGTGACGCTTATCGTGTCGCCCGGCCGGTAGTCAGGCTTGTCCAGGTGGTAGCCTAGCAGCTTGACCTGATGATCCAGGTTTGCCTCGACGGCAACGGGGTTCTGGACGGTTGGCGAGGAGAAGGCGTGGAGGGCTGTGAGAGCTGAGAGAGCCAATATAATGACCAAGGTGGCCAGGAGCGCTCGCCTCTGTCGGGCAAGGGCCAGAATCGCCAAGAGAGCGCCCAGGCTGGCCAGAAGGAGAATCGTGCCCGCTCGCTCCACGGGAGTGTCCTCAAAGCGCACACGCAGGTGATGCTCCCCTGGGGGTAGATCCACGGTGAGCAAGCCCAGTGCTCCCGAAGGGTATGGCCTAGCTCTGCTCCCATCTAGATAGATCTGCCAGTTGGGGAAGTAGAAGCTGTGAAAGGAGAGGCTCATTGGATCCTGAGCCTTGGCGTCGAGTTCCAGGGACAGTGGTGCTCGGGAGGTTATCGTTACCTTGGGTACAGCCTGAGCGGGCAGGGTCTCCGGCTGGAGGTCTGGTTTCTCCACCGGCAAAAAGATCTCCGACGGTGGATCCTGGACCCAAGCGGGCAGATACTCCATCATCCACGCGCCGCCCCACAACCGGGCCCACAGCCCGGTCAAGTAGTCGTATTCGGCCATGGAGTCGAACGTAACCGAGGCCTCGGTCAAAGGTTCCTGGTGTTCCGGCAGATACTGGGCCGCGATGGGCAGTCTGGGGAGGGCAGTCAGCACCAGGGCGCCGATGATGACCAAAGCCGAGAGCGGGCCCCAGAGGGAGTTTCCTGGCGCAACCGAAGGTTCTGTCTCCTCCTTTGCAGATCTGCCAACTATGAGCACAGGCAGAGAGCCGATGGCGAAAGCGCTGGTGAAGGTGGTCAGAGTCAGGAAGCGAAAGGGATACTGGAGATAGGACAGCAGCGGCATGTGATCCCACAATGGCCGCGAGTAGACGAAGAGCATGAACAGGGTGACGAAGGTGGCCCACAGAAAGAATACTAGGTGTCTCCGCGTCTCCTCCCACGATGGATGCCGGAGCCCTACTGGAACAAGGAGGGAGAGGGACATAAGGCCGAACTGAAGCCAGCTCATGGGGTGCTCCAGCGACACGCCGTGCTCGGGGAAGTAGCGATACACCAGATAGGGGGAGAAGAAGTCCTTCATCGTAATCAGCCGGGGGAGGTAATCGGTGGCCTGCGGGCCAACCACGCCCAGCCGAGCCCATTTGGACTCAACGAAGCCGGGCAACCAGTAGAAGGCAGCAAGCCCCAGGGCCAGGAACAGGGCTCCCGCCACCAGACCAGCCACCTTGAGATCCCGCTCCCTGAGCCAGAGGAAGCCGATGTAGGCCACGAGCAGCGGGGCGAAGATGAGGGCTATCAGGTTGTGGGTGAGAATCAGGCCCGCTAGTGACAGCGCACTCC
>JBAVWD010000561.1:0-7815 GCA_049697655.1 Anaerolineae bacterium
GGTGTGCCTGTCTCCTCTCTTCCTCTGGTACTCCCAGGAAGCGCGGATGTACACGTTGGTGACCTTCTTCTGCCTGCTGTCCACCTATCTCCTGCTGCGCATCATGGATGGGCGGGAGCGACGGGCTATCCAGTGGGTGGCCTACGTCCTGATCAATGTGGTTGCCGTCTATACGCACTTCTACGCCTTCTTCGTGCTGGCTTTCCAGCTCCTCTTCTTGCTGGCCTGGTGGGCGCTGTGGAGCAGGGGCCGGGTTCGGCAGCGATGGTCGACACTTGCGGGCGGTCTTCTGTGTCAGGCCGCAGTGGCGGTGGCCTATCTGCCGTGGAGTGGCTTCGTGCTGCGGCGGTATGGAGCCGACGTCAGCTACTGGCAGGGGACACTGAGGATAGGTGAAGTCCTGCGCAAGACCCTGATCACCTTCAGTACTGGCCACAGCGTGCTGGAGGTGATCGCCCAGCCCATAGCCATCGGCTACCTGCTCATTCTGCTTTTCGCCCTGGCCATTCTTGCTCTCCAGGCAGGGCGACGGCAGAGGCCAGAGGAGGACCTCGGTGGTGGGTCGATCCCCTTGATTAAAAGAAGGCCCTGGCTGACTCTGCTCGGCCTGGTCCTCTATCTGATCCTGCCGTGCCTGCTCCTGGTGGTCATCTCCTATCAGCGGGCCAAGTTCCACCCGCGGTATCTGATGCTCTCGTCGCCGGCGTTCTTCCTCTTGATCGCCGGCGGTCTCGCCGCCCTGCTCGAACTGGCCGGTAGAAGCGCTGGCCGGAGGAGGAGTGTTGCTCTGGTCGTCGGCTACGTGCTGGTGTGCTACGTGGGAGTGACCTATGGCTACGCTATCTACAATGTCTACTTCGACATCCATTTCCTCAAGGACGATTTCCGCAGTGCGGCTCGCTTCATCGAGGAGCACAAAGGAGAGAACGAGGTGGTCATCCTCAGCTCTGGCCACTTCTTTCCGGTCTTTGCATACTACTACCAGGGTGAGGACTGGTATCTCATCCCCGACGAGCCCACGCTGTCGGCAGAGCGCGTGCTGGGCTATGGCTTGGCCGACGAGTTGAACCGTATACTGCCCGGGAGGGATGGGGTGTGGGTGCTGTTGTGGCAGGATGAGGTAGTGGATCCTGTCGGATTCTTGACCATGATGCTGGGGGATGCGGGGCGGTTGGTTCCCTATGAAGGCGGCTTCTGGGGTCTGAAGCTGCTTCACTACGCCCTGCCATCAGGCGTGCGTTTCTCGAGTGAACCCCAACCCCAGCACCCGATGACTGTCAACTTCGATGATCAGATCAGGCTACTTGGCTATTCGGTGCCTGACGGCAAGGCAACTACCAGTGGGTTGGGAGTCGTACTCTACTGGAAGGCGCTACAACAGACCTCCCAGGACTACAAGGTTTCCTTGAGGCTGAGAGATGAGACGGGACATGAGTGGGGAGGCTATGACGGGCGGCCAACAGGACCTCTCTATCCGACCTTCCGCTGGTCCACTGGGGAGACACTGTTCGGAACGGCACTGATCACGCCCACGATGGGGACTCCGCCGGGTATCTATCAGTTGCAGGCCAGCGTGTACAGCGACGTCAATTTGGTCGGTCTGGACGTCGTGGACGAGCAGGGTACACCGACAGGAACCACCGCCACTCTGGGCAGCGTAGAGCTGGGCAGAGGGCGGCCGGTGTCACTGGAGGAGATACGACCATCGCACCCTGTGGAGGCGCAGCTCGCTCCAGGACTGGAGCTTGTCGGGTACGATGTGAGCACTACCTCTGCCCAGCCGGGGGACTCTTTGCAGCTGAACCTCTACTGGCATGCCAACTCCTCGATGGCAGAGGACTATGTTCTCCTGCTCCAGTTGTATACCGAGCAGGGACAGGTAGCGGACGTGGGGATTAGTGGTCCTCAGGTGGTTGACTGGGTTTCAGGTTTGGGCACCAGCGTTGCGGGGAAGGTGTATCACCTGGCGAATGTGCACTATCCGACATCTTCGTGGCGGGCTGGAGAGGTGATTCTGGGTCAGTACGACTACACGGTGCCGCTCGACGTGGAGCCAGGGCAGGGTGAGCTACGCGCCGCGCTGCTCGCCTGCATGGAGGGATTGGTGCCCATAGCCTCGATGCCAGCAGAGGGTGAGGTGCCGGAAGGCGAGATGGTGGTGGCTTTTCAATTAGCGACCTCGGAAGACCGCGGGCTCATGGCCTGCCGCGTGGGGGAACCGGCAGGTCACGCGAGAATCACTCCGCTGCAAATCGAAGCCACCCAACGTGTTTTCTCGCCGCCTGAGGTCCAGTATCGAGTCGAAGTGGATAACCTTGGTGGAAAGGTCGCCCTGTACGGCTACGACCTCAGCGCGCAGGTCCTGCGTCCCGGTGACACGCTCTATCTTACCTTGTACTGGCAGTCTCTAGAGCCCATGGACATACCATACACGGTGTTCACACATCTGCTCGACGTGACCAACCAGGTCCGCGGACAGATGGATGGCCAGCCGCAAGGTGGTGCTCGACCCACCACGGGTTGGGTCCCGCAGGAGTACCTGCGAGATGAGTACCAGTTGGTCGTCCAGGCCGATGCGCCTCCAGGCGACTATGTCTTAGAAGTGGGCATGTACGACGCCAGCACCCCGGAGTTCCGGAGACTGCCGTTGCTGGATGCTGCTGGCGACTTCGTAGATAGCCGCATCCTGCTAGCCACTCGCGTCAGGGTGGAAGCTCAGCCGTAGCCCACCAGATTTGCGGCGCTTCGAGGCAGCCGGCTGAAGTGCATCCAGAACCGGGTGCGGCCGGTGGTATGATGTAGGCCTGGAGGCGTAGCTTGTTGGACAATGTGGACGTGAGTGAATGCGTTGCGCGGCGACCTGGCCGGTGCTACAATACCGCGAGACCACAAGCCGGACGGTCCGGCAGAGGTGTTGTTCGCGGAGCGCGCGATGATCTCTGGAGGTAGGCGATGAGAGCGATGTCGGTCAGAATCCCCCTGGTGCTGATGTGTTTGGGCTTGGTGGTATCACTGTCGGGGCCCGGCCCAACGATGGCCAAAGAGAAGGAACAGGAAGCGGGGATGATCCAATGTCTGGCCTCATCCAGGGATGCGGTGATGTCCATGCAGTTCCCGGCTGCGGGGGGCGCAGTCCAGGGACGGTACATAGTCAGCTTCATAGCTCACGACACGTCGCCCCTGTACGATCAGGACGGTTCGTTTGACTACTACAATGAGGACCGGTCGACCAACATGATGGTCGACTTCAGCGGCAATTACGCTGGCGGCGAAGAGGGGTCGTTTTCCGCGCTGCGCCTCTCGGGCTGGGCCACCGTCGATATCGACAATCTCGAGGACGACAGGTTTGATCGCTCCTATCGGGCCGAAATGGACAGCCCCGCGGCGGGCGTGTGGGGGCCCGGTGGAACCCTGTCCATCACGGGCATAACAGGCACTTTTAGGGTGGTCTCCGTGAACGCCAACGTGATTCCCAACACTGCATGGGACGAGGCACAGGCTCTAGGCTTTCCTGATCCGACCATGATATGTAGTCCAGCGCCGGAGGTGCAGACTCTGGAGGATATTTCCTGCACTATCAGCACGGACCCCACGGACCTGGGAGCCAGGGATACCACGTTCCAGGCCAATATCACCGCCATCGGGTTTGATCCAGGGGCAACCTTGAGTTATAGGTGGAGGCTGGACTATGGCGGTACGGCCGAGGCTATGAAGTATGGTGAGGGCGCAAACCCAACCATCACTTGGGGGGACGCCGCCTTTGCCGACGGCTACTACACTCTCCAAGGAACGGTCACTGATGGGGGGCTCAATGCGTACTGTTTTGCGCATTTTAGCATCGGCAATGTGCCGCCGAACAACCCACCGGAGTGCCTGGATATAGAAATATATCCCCCTGCCCCACAGCCCGGAGGGCCCTCGCTTTTCGTGGACGTCGCGGCCAGGGATGCCGACGGTGACCAACTCGAATCCTATTTTGGGCTCCTGAGGGGCTTGGAGGATCAAGCTCCGGAGGGCTACGGTCGAGGCCCAGAAACCGTTCACATTTTCGATTTGCCTGGTGGGCTTCAGCCAGGTCCTTATACGGTCAATGTGACAATCTATGACGGCAAACAGTGGATGATCTGTTACTATCAGTTCATCGTCCCGCCCTTCCCTGAAGAAGGGGAACAAGGGGGCGAGTGCGGCCCGGTAGGCATCATCTACCTGGACGACGAGGGCGTTGAGCCCAACGTGCTGGCGACAGATGCCTTCATCGAGAACACCCTGGCTCAGGGAGGCTCGGACTACAGCCTTATTGTCTCGCATCGCCAGCGCCTCATCGACAAGTTCGGTGAGGAAGGGTTCGAGCAGATAGACGGTTTGTTGAACAACATAAGAAGCCTGGCCGAGACCTGCCCCTTCCTCCTGATCGTGGGTGATCATGATGTGGTACCTTTCGCCGTGCTTCCCAATCCTGCCGACGACGGTGATGTACTGTTCACGGATGACGTCTATGGAGACACCGACCATGACGCCCTTACCATGCCCGATATCCCGGTGGCTCGCATACCTGATGGTAGCTCACTCGATCTGTTGGTGACCCAGATATCGGCCTCCACTGTGCCTGAAGGCGGGGACTTCACGTTGGCCAACACCAAGCGTCCCCATGCGGATGGTGTGGCTACCCAGGTCTTTGGAGCCAATCGAGGGCTGTTCTGGAGCCTGCCCACCAGGCACGTGGATGTTGATGAGTCGCAGGTCGACGTCCGTTACAGCTACTTCATGCTCCATGGAGCTTCGTGGGACACAACTGTGTGGTGGGGAGAGGAGGACGTGTACCCAGACGCCTTCACCGTCGCGGAAGCCAGTTCTCAGGGCATCGTCCTCAGCGGTGCATGTTACGGTAGCTACACGTTCAGCCGGACTCCTGAGAACTCCATCACGTTGTCCTTTCTGCACAGTGGTGCTCGCGCCTTCGTGGGATCTACCGGGATTACCTACTCTCCCGTCTGGCAACAGGGACCAAATCCCACGGGTCCCATGCGATTCGACGCTGCTTTCCATCAGGCCTTCTTGAGCGGTCTGACCAGTGGGCAGGCGCCCCTCACGGCCTTCATGGAGGCCAAGCAGAAGATTGCGGAATTGTGCAGAACGGCGGATTCCACCACGGCAGAGCTCAAGATGCTCCATGAGTTCATCTATTTCGGCAAACCGTGACCGGCGCTCCATCGTGGAGAGCCTGGAGGCCCTGACTACAGTGCGAAGGGGCACGGAGACCACGCAGCGACCGCACGATGCCGGGGGAGGTGGGAGCACATGAGCGTTTCTCGAATCTTCTGTCCAAATAGAAAGCCGTGGGCCCGGCAAACCGGGTGGCGCGGTTTGCACAGTCACTGGCAGCCAGTAGGCACGCCTGGGGGCGGTAGACACCTTGCGAGAGGAGAGCGAGGATGGATTTCAAAGAGGCGGAGAGCAAGTACTTCGAGCTGAAAGGTCGGCTGAGCGCTGGAGCGCTGACGTCTGAGCAGTTCCGCGCTGAGGTTGCCGAGCTTCGGGTGCAGGACAGCGAGGGGCGGTATTGGACGGTTGATGCCCGGAGCGGTGGCTGGCTGTTCTTTGATGGCACCAGGTGGGTGCCGTCGCAACCGCCCGGGGTAGTCGCTCCTGTGTCTCCGCTTACTCCCGCAGCGGCCGGGCGCCGAAAGGGTGGTTCGAGCCCTGCGCTTCTCATCGGGGCTCTGGCGGTGGCCGCAGTACTGTGTCTGGTGGCAATGGGCGGTGCTGGGCTGATCCTCACGCGATCCGGCGGGGGTACCGGCGGCGTGGAGGAACCCGCTGCCATCAGCCAGCAAGAAGCCGAAAGGATTGCTGACGATCTCATCTCCGAGGAATTCCCGGGTCTGGAGGCTGCGGAGAAGACTGTTGGCAGCTTCGATAACCAGGCGGGCACGCAGTTTTGGACCGTCACCTACCGCAAAGATGCGGAGAGGGAGTTTGAAGGCGTGACCTACGAGATCCCCAACATCGTCATTGTGTCAGTGGACAAAGAAACGGGTGAAGCCATCGCCGCCATATCGGGGTAAGAGGTGTCTGCTACTTGAAGGCAGTACTGGTGTCTGGCCGCGTTTGCAGGGAGGAAGGTGCATGATGAGCTCGTCCAACGTATTCTGCTCGAGCTGCGGGGCCCGCAATGAGTCTGACGCGCTATACTGCAGCAGTTGCGGGGCACGCTTGGCTGCTCCTGCTCCACCGCCGCCGGTAAGGGCAGCGCCTCCGCCTCCGCCTTCGGCGGCCGTACCTCTCACTCCACCTGCCCGACCGGCATCGGCGAGGAGCAATCCCCTACCTCTCTTGTTGGCGGTAGGTGCGATCGTCGTCTTGCTGCTGGTGGTGCTGGTCGAGGCGGTGCTCATTGTTCTGCCCCACGAGGCGGTTTCGGAGGCCGGGGGGGCTACCCTTTCCCTGTTGCAGGGTCAGGTGCAACTCCAGAAACGTGGCCAGGGCGACTGGATTGAGGTGGCGCAGGACGTCGCCGTGGAGGCGGGTGACCGTATCCGGACAGCCGAAGCATCATACGCCGTCCTATCCTTTATGGAGGGCACGACCACACAGCTGAGTGCTCTCACCGAGTTGACGATACGCGAGTTGCAGGTTGTCCCTGGACAGAAGGTGGTGATCAGGCTGGATCTCGACCTGGGCGAGATGTGGAACCGCATCGCGGAACTGCCGGCCGATTCTCTTCACGAAGTGACCACCCTGGCAGCCACAGTGACCTGCCGCGGCAGCGAGTACGGAGTGGCGGTCAACGAGATGGGGACCACCTGGGTCAGAGGTCAGGATGGCCGCGTGGAAGTCACCGCGGGTGGCAGCACCGTGCCAGCGGCTCCGGGTGATACGCTCATGGTCGAGCTCGGCTCGCCGCCGGTGAGCTATGGGGCTGTGGCGATGGTCCCGACAGCCCCTGTGCAGGAGCCCACGGGCGAGGTGACGGCCTCCATCGAGGGTCCAGACATGCCCACATTTCTGAATCAACCTCTGCCGACCGGGACTCCCACCGACACGCCGACCGCTACCCCCACCACTAGGCCTCCCACTCCTACGGTGCCGAGGCCGACAGCTACCGCCACGCTCAGGCCTCAGCCCACGGCTACTACTCCTGTATGCCCACCGAATTGTCCCACCTTCCGCATAAATGTCCCCTCGGGAGCCCCTCCTTACGGTCTTTTTGGCATCGAGTGGGATGTGCTGGGCGGATCGGTCCCCGCTGGCTATTCCTACGTGTTGGAGTTCAGTCAGGATCAAGCTTCTTGGGGCCGCACCCCTGCTCTTAGGTGGAAGGACGCACAGGGCCAAGGGGAGTTGTGGGAGGCGAGTGGTCACATGAATGCCGAGATACATGGCGCGGGCCCAGGGAACTGGTATTGGCGGGTATGTATCGTGCGATCTGAAACGGGGCCATCCTGCTGTTGCGGCCCGTCGCACAGCATAGTACACGAACGCGACACCGACGGCGGCGACGGCTGCGATACCACCTGATAAGCCGGTCACTAGAGCCGTGTGCTCTAAAGTCTCAGCAGTAGCGACACAAGCAGGCCCATTCGTAGTGCAGTTGACCAAGAGGCAGGACAAGTGGGCCTGCTTCTTTCTTCTGCTCCTGGGCTTTGGCGTCCGCCTCTACGGCCTGACCTACCACAGCCTCTGGCTCGACGAGACGGTCAGCGTCTACCTGGCCAGTTTTCCGCCGCTCGAGATTCTCCGACAAGGCATGTTCCTCCAGGAGCCAAACCCTCCTCTCTATCATCTCTTGCTCCATTTCTGGATGAGGATCTTCGG
>JBAVWD010000562.1:0-2770 GCA_049697655.1 Anaerolineae bacterium
GAGCAAGGTCACGGCCAATCAGTCGTTCGCGGTCACAGTCAAGGTAGGCGGCATCGATGGGGTCGAGCATCCCAATGTCCTGGGCCACTGGATCAACTGGGTGGCCGTCTATGCGGGAGATCGACCACTGGCCCGAGTCGAGTTTGCCCCGGCGGTGTCGCAACCTCAGACCACCTTGAGCATCGTTCTGGAGCAATCAGCGACTTTGCGCGTGGTGGCCTGGTGCAACATGCACGGACTGTGGGAGTCCACCAAGTCTGTTGCTGTTTCCTAGACACCATCAAGACAGCGGTCGGGATCGCAGTTGCCAACCCGAAGAAAGCGGCCTGCTGAAACCGGTCACATTAGAGGTGCAAGCGCAGCTGAGCCAGGGCCAGTAGCGGTGGGCCAACTGAACGCCGCGCCGAAGAGAGGAACTCTCCGTTCTGTCCCGGCGCCCTGCCTGCGCTGGCGAGGGTCAGCCCGAACATCTGAAAGAGGAGGTGAAATGAGCGCACAAGACCCTAAGCAGATCGTGGCCATGCTCAACGAGGACATCAAGGGGGAGCATGCCGCCATCGTACAGTATCTTCGACACGCCTACGCCATGGGCGAAGGGGAGATGGCCTGTGAGATCGAGGCCATCGCCAGGGACGAGATGCGTCACCTGGAGTGGCTGTCGGAGACCGTCGCGGAGCTGGGCGGCGAGCCTACCCTGGACCGGGGCGAGATGACCATAGGAGGCCGCAACATCGCCGAGTGGATGCAGCGCGACGTGGGGCTGGAGCGAGATGCCATCGCCATGTACGATGAGCACATCGCGGCCGTAGATGATCCGAAGATCAAGAGGCTGCTGCGTCGCATCGTCTCCGACGAGACCTCCCACCGCCACGACTTCGAACACTTCGTGGAGAAGGCGAAGAAGAAGGGCATGGAGCCCATCGCTCCTCTGGAGACCCCTGCTGGCAAGCCCAGCGGGCTGGCGGACATGCTCAACTGGGGCGTGCGCCACGAGTACACGGTCATCCTGCAATACCTGTATCACTCTTTCATGACTCCCGACGAGGAGGTCAGTGAGGAGATGCAGGATCAGGCCATCAACGAGATGCAGCACCTGGGCTGGCTTGCTGAGGAACTGACCGACGCTGGCAACGTGCCCGAGATAGAGGAGACGGGCGTGGATCGCTCCAAGGACACCGCGGACATGCTGCGCGCTGACATCGCCGTGGAGCGCGAGGTGACCAAGGAGTACACTCGACAGATAGATGAGGTGGATGATCCCGATTTGAAGCGACTTATCACCCGTATCCGCGACAACGAGATCTACCACGACGAGCTGTTCAGCGACCTGCTGGACGAAGTCAGCTAGTAGAGGGACAGCATGCGACTCAAAGTCCTTGGCCTGGCAAGCAGCCCGCGACGTCAGGGTAACACGGAGCTGCTCCTGGATCAGGTTCTGGCAGGCGCGGCCAGCAAGGGGGCACAGACCGAAAAGGTCGTCCTCGGCGCCATGAGAATCGGCCCTTGCGATGAGTGTGAGGCCTGTTACGAGACTGGTAGATGCATCGTGCAAGATGACTACCAACTGCTCTATCCCAAGTTGATCAAGGCCGAGAGGATCGTACTTGCGGCCCCGATCTTCTTCCTGGGCCTGCCGGCCCAGGCCAAGTCCTTCATCGACCGCTGCCAGTGCTTCTGGGCGCGCAAATACGTATTGGAGGATCCCCTCCCGCCCACCGACACCGGCGTGCAGCGTCAAGGCTTCCTGATCTCCGTGGCAGGTGGCCCCGAGACCAGCTTTCAGTGCGCCGCCCGGAGCCTGAAGGCCTTTCTTGATGCCCTGGACTCGGAATACGGAGGCGAATTGACCTTCCGTGGAGTGGACGGAAAGGCGGCTATCCTGAAGCACCCCACTGCGCTGGAGGAAGCCCTGGCATTGGGCAAGGCTCTCGCCACCGCAGGCGGCAGATGATGACGGCTCGCTTGCTCGTCGTCTACGAATCGCACACGGGAAACACGCGGAGGATGGCGGAGGGGGTGGCCCAGGGCGCGCGCGAGGTCCCTGAGGTAGAGGTCGTACTGGCCAACGTCGGACAGGCCAGCGAGGCTCAACTCACTGAAGCGGATGGCATCATCCTTGGAGCCCCCACCAGAAACACCAAGGTCCCACCCGCGATGAGTCAGTTCTTAGACCGTATGAAGCAGGGACCACTTCGCGGCAAGCTGGGGGCGGTATTTGGCTCCTATGGATGGAGCGGAGAGGCGGTGGGCCTCCTGCGGTCAGCCCTGGTTGCCCAAGGCGTCCAAGTGCCGGGCGCCGGAATCCGGGTCAAGAGAACGCCAGACGCCGAGGCCCTGGAGCAATGCCGGCAACTGGGCAGATCCGTAGGCCAGCGCCTGGTCGAAGAAGCGCGCTGAACGTGCTACCGCTTCTCTTCGGTCATGCATCGAGGCCTTTGGCAGCATCCGGCGATTGCCGGGCCGGCGTAACGAGAGGAACCGCGGGGTGGCCAACCGCACCGACGAGGGTCGTCCTACACCGCCTCTAGCAACCGGTCCGGAGACAGAAGAAACAGAGGAGGCCGAGGCCCAGGAAGAGTTCGGCGAACTGGCCAAGTTCACCGTTGCCGGGTTCGCTGGGGGGCTGACCCTGGGGATCCTGCTGGATTCCTTCGGCTTTCAGCTCAATCCTGTCGGGCAGTGGTTGGTGCGCACCCTCTCGGGCGAGGGAGAGAGCGTCTTCGAGGGCGTCTATGCCTTGCGTCAGCGGTTTCGCCGCGCCGAGACGACG
>JBAVWD010000563.1:0-1863 GCA_049697655.1 Anaerolineae bacterium
GAGCTCCACGCTCGTGACCCCTCGGTCATCCTGAGATGTCGAATGGATGGGCACCACATCACCCACCGCCACCTGGCGGCCGGTGGGCGGGAACGTGAGTTGGACCGTGGGGGCTTGCCTCGCGCCCGCCTGACAGGCCAGCATGCTGGCAAACAGCAGAGAGGCGATAATCAGGATTCCCCACCTCGCTCGCTTGAAAGTTCTTTTCATTCCCCTTTTCCTCCCTTCCAGAGTGGAGAATATCAGTCAACGGCCTACCAGTTCATGGCCTGCGAACTCTCGTTGTCCTGGCTTCAACCGGACGTCGGTCTAACCATCACGCTGACATCCACGTGCGACACGTTGTCAGTCTCGTTGGGCTCAGCATAAGCGTCCATGGAGTCGGCCTTGGCCTCGCCCACATAGTCCCCGAAAAGCTCATAGGTGTACGTCATCTCGAGCACCACGTCCTCGCCGGGCGCCAGGTTGGCCACGGCCTCGCTCTGGATGGGACCCTCGCCAGTGCCAGGATCCCAGGACCAGTGGAAGTCTTGAGCTGGTGACCCTCCCACATTCATGATGGTCACGCCGACCACGATCTCCTCACCCTGCTCCGGATTCAGGTTGCTGAGGGTGAGGTTGGTGATGGCCAGGTCAACGGCACCCGCTACGCCCACGTTGACATCCTCGTAGGCGAAGTTGTTGGTCTCGTCGGGCTCATCGTACGCGTCCAGAGAATCTGCCCAGACGTGGGCCGAGTACTGGCCCTCTTGTTGATAAGTGAACCTCATCTCCGAGACCACGTCGTCCCCGGGGACCAGTGAGCCCAGGGCCTCGCTCTGGATCGGTTCCTGACCCGTCCCAGGATCCCAGCCCCAGTGGAAGTTCTCCGCCGCTGCACTGCCGCTGTTGAAGATGGTCACGCCCACCACGATCTCTTCACCGGGCGCAGGGTTGACATTGCTCAGGGTCAGGTTGGTGAGCTCCAGGTCCACAGGCGCACCCACAACAGCGGGTGGCACCTCCGTCGTCGGTTGCTCCGACGGGATGGTAGGTTGGGCTGCCGCTCCTGGCGTCTCCGCCGGTTCCTGCGGCGCCTCAGGCAGCGGCTCACTTATCTCCGAGGCGCTGGCCACCACCTCGATGGCCACGACCGCCGGCTGGGAGGATTGGCCGTCAGAGTCCACGGCCGTGACCCCCACGTTGACCACACCAACTTGCTCGGCTGTCCATTGCTGGACCGCCGCGTACATCGGTCCAGAGGCCGGTGTGGTTGCCACGACCTGCCCGCCGCTCCACAGCTCCACGCGAGCCAGGCCACGATCGTCGCGGGATACGGAGTGAATGGGCACTACGGCGCCCACCTCTACTTGCCGCCCTGTGGGTGGAAAGGTGATCTCCGCCGTGGGGGCGGCCCCCGCTCCCATCTGGCAGGCCAGAGTGCCCGTCAAGAGTAACAAAGCCACCAATGTCGCCGCCACTCGGCTTCTGCCCCTCATCCTCAACATCTTCCGCATTCCTACCACCTCAACAGATGGCCCATGGCCATGAATTGGCCGCATTATAGCACCGTGGACCGCCGGTCGGCAACAGCTTGACCACCTCCGCCTGGCGAATCTTTAGGTCGCCTGTGGATGCTCAAGCCCCTGTTGCCACTCGTAGAGCTTGTTGAGGGCCTCGAGCGGGGTCATCGCCGAGAGGTCCAGCTCCTTCAACTGCTCCAACACGGGATGTGAACCCACGCCGAAAAGGGGCAACTGCTGTGCCTTGGAGAGCCTCGACCAACCCCCAGGAACCCGAGCAGCGGTGGTCTCGAGCTCCTCCAGTATCCCCTCGGCTCTCTTGATGACCGTCTTGGGAAGGCCGGCCAGCTCTGCCACGTGT
>JBAVWD010000564.1:0-3945 GCA_049697655.1 Anaerolineae bacterium
GCGGTAGGCAGATCACCGATATCCGAATAAAGAACGGCGGCGTACCGTTGTCTCTTGGGGGAATGTGCATGAGGTGAGAGGGCAAATGATGCGAAGAGCGGTAATCATCGCTGCTATACTTGCAGCCGCGGGGGTGGCCGGCTACTGGTTCTTGCAGCAGGGCGCGGTGCAGACCGGAGCGACGGCAGAGGATCTCGAGACCGTAACTATCGAACGCGGTAACATTGAAGCCACCGTCGATGCCACTGGAAGCGTAGAGCCGGCAGCGCAGGTCACGTTGTCCTTTCGCACGGGCGGAATCCTATCATCTCTTCCAGTGTCTGAGGGCGACGAGGTCCGGGATGGCGAAATCCTGGCAGAGGTGAACGCCTCGGAACTCAGGCTGGGAGTGACACAGGCACAGCTGGCGCTCACCAGTGCGGAGGCCAGTCAGGCCAAACTCGCGGGCGGGGCAGACGTCGATGATATCCAGGCAGCACGCGCCAACCTGGCGAGCGCAGAGGCGGCTCTGGCCAGGATGCGCGAGGGGCCCAGCGCGGACGAGATCACCGTAGCCATGGCGGATCTCAGGAGGGCAGAGATTGCCCTTCAGGAAGCGCAGGAGTTGTATGATCAATACTCGTGGGTCGGTGGGATAGGGGCCCTGCCGCAGTCAGTGGCCCTACAGCAGGCGACGATCAACTACGAGCAGGCGCGGGCTGCCTACAACATCGCCATGCAAGGTCCCACCGAGAGCGAACTCCAGGCGGCGGAAGCTGCTGTAGCCCAGGCGCGCAGTCAACTGAGCAGTCTGGTGGAGGGGGCTAGCGAAGAGGACCTGACTATGGCCCAGGTGGCTGTGGATCAGGCCCGTGCGTCGTTGGAGTTGGCCCAATTACAACTGGAAGGGGCGACCATCACGGCACCCTTCGATGGAATGGTGGCTTTTTTGGGCGCCGAGGTCAATGAACAGGTAGCGCCTGGTTCCCCGATGATTGTTCTCATCGATCCCTCCGGCTTCCATGTGGAGGTGAGCGTCGATGAGATAGACGTAGGGCAGGTGGAGCTTGAGCAGGAGGCGAGGATAACCCTCGACGCCTACCCCGACGAGGACCTTCAGGGCCGCGTGGAGTACATCTCTCCCGTAGCCACCGAGGACCTGGGAACAGTCAGCTACCTGGTCAGGGTGTGCTTTGATCCCACGCAAGTCCCACTCCGTTCGGGTATGACCGCTAACATCACCATCGTGACGGAGCGCAGGGAGAACGTACTCCTCATGCCGAGCAGGGCGATTTCCGCCGACAGAGAGACCGGCCTGTTCTACGTGGAGAGGCTGAAGGATGACGGCGAGATCGAGCGGGTAGAGGTGGAGATTGGAATCCAGGATGCCACGTACACCGAGGTGCTGAGGGGTCTGGAAGAAGGAGATCGGTTGGTGATCGGTGGCGTGAGCACGAGGGACAGACTACGTATGGGTATGTCGTAGAGGCAGATTCAGGTGTCTGCGTTCTGCGAGGTGCACTGGTCATGATCAGAATCGAGGAAGCAACCAAGGTCTACAAGATGGGTGAGGTGGAGGTGCACGCCCTGCGCGGGGTCTCTCTCGAAATCGGAGAGGGTGAGTGGGTGTCCATCATGGGCCCGTCTGGGTCTGGAAAATCCACCCTGATGAACATCATTGGCTGCTTGGATTTACCTACCTCCGGTACCTACTACCTGGATGGCATAGATGTGAGCGAGCTGGACGACGACGAACTGGCGGAAATCAGAAACCGCAAAATTGGGTTCGTTTTCCAGACCTACAACCTGCTGGCTCGGACCTCGGCCCTGCGTAATGTCGAGTTGCCACTCCTCTACGCAGGAGGCGGCAACAAGAGAGACCGAGCTCTCGCTGCACTGGAGGCTGTGGGATTGGCCGACAGGGCCAATCACAACCCCAATGAACTCTCTGGAGGTGAACAGCAGCGCGTAGCCATCGCCAGGTCCCTGGTCAACACCCCGTCCATTATCCTCGCCGACGAGCCCACCGGCAACCTCGACTCCAAGTCGGGTGCCGAGATCGTGCAGATCTTCAAACGGCTCAACGAGGAGCAGGGTATCACCATGGTCTTCGTGACCCACGATCAGACGGTAGCCGCTCAGACCCAGCGCATCCTCTACTTGCACGACGGCAGAATCGTGCGGGACGGGGTGACAGGGGCGCCACCCGCTTCCGAGGAGGCGACAAGTGGACCTAGTTGATAGCCTGCGTGTGGCCGCGGGATCCATGAGTGCCAACAAGATGCGCTCGTCGCTGACCATGCTGGGGGTCATCATCGGCGTGGCAGCCGTCATTGCCCTGCTATCCATTGGCCAGGGTGTGCAGAAAACGGTTACCGAGCAGATCCAGAGCGCTGGCTCGAATCTCCTGATGATCCTGCCAGGGCAGCTGACGGAAACGGGTGGTTTCGAGTTTCAACCAACGCTGACCTACGCAGATGCCGAGGCCATCGCGGACCCTATGAACGCGCCGGATGTCGCCATTGTGGCCCCCACCATGGAAGGCAGTACCAGCGTGAGCCATGACGGCGAGGACCTGACGGCTACTACGGCGGGGGTCATGAGCGAACACGACATCGTGCGTAACCTCGAGGTGGCCCTCGGCCGCTTTCTGACCACACAGGACATGGACAGAAGATCGCGAGTAGCTGTCCTGGGCTCCAATGTTGCGGAGCAACTGTTTGGCGAAAATGGGTACCCCCTGGACCAGACGATCAGGATCAACCGCATTCCCTTCAGAGTAGTCGGCGTGTTGGCTGAAAAGGGCGCCGGTATGATGGGCAGCGAGGATGGATACATCTATGTTCCCATAACCACTGCCCAGTCCCGGCTTTACCCCCAGCAGCGCGATCTTGCTGGTGATTTTATGGTCACGATGATCTACGCGCAGGCGGTTTCCGACCAGAGCATGGATGCCGCGAGCGAGCAGATCAACGACGTGCTGAGGCTCAGGCATGATATTTCCTTCCAGGACGACGACGATTTCTCCGTGATCAGTCAGGCCGATCTAGTGGCCATCATGGCCGAGGTCACGGGTGTCCTGACCCTTTTTCTGGGTGCCGTCGCGGCCATCTCGCTTCTGGTGGGAGGCATTGGCATCATGAACATCATGCTCGTCTCCGTCACCGAGCGCACGCGCGAGATCGGTATTCGCAAGGCAGTGGGCGCCAAGCGGCGCGACATCCTACTGCAATTCCTGGTGGAGTCCATGGTGTTGAGTCTTCTCGGTGGGGCGGCAGGCATCGCCCTGGGGTTTCTTCTAGCTCAAGGGGTATCGCGGCTGTCGGAGGATCTAGCCACCGTAGTGTCCATGCAGTCCATCGTACTAGCCACGAGTTTCTCCCTGATCGTGGGAGTGGTCTTTGGCCTCTATCCCGCGCTAAGAGCAGCGCGCCTCCACCCCATTGAGGCCTTGCGCTATGAATAGGAAGCAGGGTATGAGCAGAGCGGTGGCCGCCAGCTCGGTCCTGTGTTTGGTGGTGGCGGTGCTCCTCCTGTCGGCCTGTGGACAAGAGGTCCCTCCTGAGCCGACCATCATCCGCTTGCCTGTCGAGGAGACGCCGTCACCAGGCCTGACGTGCACTGCAACGGCTACCCCCGCCGAGACCCCGGCGTCTCCCACGGAGACACCGATCCCTACGTCGAGCCCCACGTCCACGCCTACCCCCACGCTCTCTGCTGCGCCCGCGCCTCAAGCGCCCAGCACTACCACGTCGCCGTCACTGGAGGGCCGCTTCGTCTTCCAGGTGGCGAGTGGCGGTGACATCTACTTGGTGAACGCCGACGGAACGGGATTGACTCGTCTGACGGAGGGGATGGATCCCAGCTGGTCGCCCGATGGCAGCAAGCTGGCCGTTGCTCGCTGGACGACTCCGTGGGGCATCTACACCATCAATGCTGACGGCAGCGGTGAGAAGTTGCTGTTCA
>JBAVWD010000565.1:0-10557 GCA_049697655.1 Anaerolineae bacterium
CCTGAGCCCATCCGGTCAATCCTGCTTTCTCCTGGTGGCGCTCCACGTACCTGGGGATGATCTGCTTGAACTGCTCCACGAAGACGGGCCGCTCGGGCCTTGGTCCTACCAGGCTCATCTCGCCAAGGAAGACGTTGATGAATTGGGGAAGTTCATCGAGCGAGAAACGACGTATGAGTGCACCCAGCCTGGTCCGGCGTGGGTCCTCCTTAATGGCCCACACCGGGCCCGTCTCCTTCTCTGCTCCCTCTTTCATAGACCTGAACTTGATCATCTGGAAGGGCTTCTCATCCAGCCCCATTCGCTCCTGGGTGTAGAAGGCCGACCCCGGGGAATCCAACTTGATGAGCAACGCCACAAGCAGCATGATGGGAGAGAGCAGTATCAGACCCACAGCGCTGCCAACGACGTCCATGGCCCTCTTTAGGGTCAGCCTCCAGCCCCTGAGCACGGTGTCCCTCACCGTCAGCAACGGTAGACCGCCCAGATGGCCGATGCTCAAATCGGACGTTATGAGTTGAAACGCACTGGGGTAGACTCTAGTAGCGACCTTTGCTCGATGGCAATCCGAGATGATTGGCAGGATCTCACGGCTGGTTGCGTCCGGCAGCGCGATGATGACCTCGTCTATCTGCATAGAGCTAATCAGAGATGGCAGATCATTGGCCGTTCCCAGAAACGGCACCCCGACCCCAAAGTCCTCGCTGCGGGAATCCTGGCTCACCATGCCCACCACTTGATACCCTAGCCCTGGCGACCTTTGGATGGCGTGCAAGATCATGCGGCCGGTCTCTCCCGCTCCCACGATGAGCACTCTGGCACTGCCAACGCCTTTGCTCTGCAGGCCCCATCTCAATCGGGAGTAGAGTAGTCGACCCACCGTTACCAGGACGATGGTCAAGGCCCAACTGAAGACAATCATACGTCGCGAGTAGTCGGGCCCGTTCCTGATGAGGAGAGAGTTGGCCGCCACGGATATGATAGTGCCCACGGACACGGCCACAAAAACGGTGTAGAACTCATCCACGTGGGATTGCCCTCGTTGCCTGTGGTACAGTCTGGTGAAGAAGAAGACTCCAACCAAGGTAAGCACCTGGATGAGGATGACACTGGCATACCCACCCACACTGCCGAGCTCTGCCGGGGTCAGTTGCTCGGTCCACAGTCTCAAGTAGTACGACAAAACGAAGGCGACGATCATCATCGATATGTCAACGATCACCAGGAGCACGGCGAAAAGGATCGAGATCTTGCCCCTCACGGTTGAGCCTCCACCGCTGCCCACCTTCGCTCTGAGCGCACCATCTCTCGCAGCAATCTCATCCCCCCCCGCAGTACCAGTCCTCCAAGGACCACGTAGTGAATCAAGAGCGGTGTCTCCTCGGCATAGTGCTTGCGATAGAAGATGTACATCGCTCGCCAGAACTCATAGCGGGCCCTGCTCCTGTTCTGGTCACTGGACTGCCTCTTGTAGTGTAGAACGGTGACTTCCGGATAGTAGTACACCTTCCAACCCGCCTGCTTGGCGCGGAGGGCCCAATCCAGGTCCTCAGCGTACATGAAGAACTCCTCGTCCAGGCCGCCCACTTCCTCTACAACCTCACCCCGCACCATCATGAACGCCCCGACCACCGAGTCCACCTCCGACGTCTCGTCCGGATCGAGATAGGTGAGGTTGTATGCGCCGAAGCGCCTGCTGTTGGGGAAAAGGCGGCTCAGACCGAATAGCTTATAGCAGGAATTCTCAACGGTTGGAAAGCTGCGCCGACAGGCCAGATCCAGACTGCCATCGGACATTACGAGCTTGGGCCCCGCTATGCCTACCTCAGGGTGAGCGTTCATGAACTCAAGCATCTCTTGGAGGGCACGCGGGGGGAGTATTGTATCCGTGTTGAGCAGCAGGTAATAGCGGGCCAGAAGGCGCCGTAACCCCAGGTTGTTGGCGTATGCATATCCGCCATTGATCTCGCTCTCTGTCAAATGCACCCGGGGGAACTCGTCGCGCACCACGGAGCAGCTACTGTCTTGAGAGCAGTTGTCTACAACGATGACCTCGAAGGCAAAGTCACCTTCACTGGCATACACCGAGGTCAGACAATCTCGTAGAAGGTCTCCGGTATTCCAATTGACGATGACGATGCAAAGATCCAGCAAGGTACTTCTCACCACTCAGACACGCCGCTCGATTCCGTGGCGCTTCGTTGCGTGGGGGTTCCGTGGGTGGCAGGCGTATCAGCTAGACTGACACGAGCTCTATTTAGAGGCCGATCCCTCCTCCTGTTCTTCGAGGGCCGCTAGCACCTGCTGGAGCATCACCGGTTCGGGCACCATCCCATCCACGAAGTGAGACTCGTTGATCACCGTTCGCGGTACCCCACGAACCTGATAGTTGATCGCCAGCTGGGGAAACTCGGAAGCCTCTACCATCTCCGCTGTGACGTAGTCGCTCTCAACCGCCATCTTGTGTGTCAGCACGACCGTGCCGGGGCAGTGCGGTCAGGTGGGAGTAACGAAGACCTGGAGGCGTACCGGGTCGCCTATCTTGGCGAGCGCTTCCCTCGTGGCATCCGATAGCTCAGACTGTCCCGAGGAGACAACCTTGATGGCCTCCATCAAGGACACGAATTCATAACCCGACGGGATCCCGTAGAAACGTATCCCGTAGTCCTTTTCACCCACAACGGCGATGGCCGGGATCTTGTCTATTCCGTACCGTTCGTCCTCCTTCTTGTCAGCCGCAAAGTCGTAAACCACCGCCTCCACCTTGTCGGACAGAGAGGCTATCTCTTCCACCAACTCCCGCGTCTCAGCGCAGAGATTGCATTCGAAGTCCTGCGTAAACATGACCAGGCGCACAGGGCCTGACAGCCCCGCCAGTTGCTCGCGGACCTCCTCCCTGGTCTCATCCTTCAGCATGGGCATAGCCACTCCTCCCTACAAGCGAGATGCCGCCCCTCATCGCGCACTCGCGGCTGGCTTCCTGCCTAGCGCCCAGAAATGGGGCATGAAAAACAGGCGCTCTCCGTTCTGCACAGCTCTCCACGCTCTGTCTCGGTAGCTCCGCAGTTCCGCTTCGTCGGCGACATTGCCTAGCGTCTCATAGATGAAGTCCCACTCCGCGTCGAACTCTGCCGCCAGTTGTCGGTCATCCCACACGGAACCGATTATCCCGGACTGCGCCACCAGCCCAGAGGACGAGAAAAGGGCCTTCAGGCGGCGGCCAATCCTGGGATTCGCTCCATCACGTCGTAACGACTCCTCCATCAGCGGGCCCAACCTGATATCTTCTGGATAGTCTATGCGCCCCCCGTAGTCAGGCTCTATGGTGGCCAAGACCACGCCGCCCTCTCTAACCACACGAGTCATCTCCTGCACCGCCACCTTCGGCTCAGCCACCCAGAGGAGAAGGAAGCTGCACAGCACGAGTTCGAAGCTGTCGGCCGGGAAAGGTAGGCTGTGGGCGTCTCCCACAATCCACTCCACGTCTGGAAGCCAGCCCGCAGCAAACTCTATCATGCCTGGATCCAGATCCAGGCCGGTCACCCTCCCCCCGGTCCTCTGCGACACCTCTGCTGTGACCGCCCCTGTTCCGCAGCCCACGTCGAGCACGGCCTCCGCGCCCCACAGCCCCGCCTGCCGATAGAGATGAGTGCGCGTACCTTGAGTCCAGCGAGCCTGACGTAGGAACTGCCGATGCCATTGCTCCACAGTGAGGCTCACCAGTCACGCTCCATCCCGGCACGCCGCCGCGCCCCCAACACAAGGGGCCCAGGACGATGAAGACAGGTTCAGACCGCGGTTGAGGTGCTCTCAATGCAAAGTGTGCCCTCGTTCTGCAAGTACAGGGGGCACCCACCACCACAAAGGGGAAGCTCGTCACAGGAACGGCACTTCTCCATCACCCAGTCCCTGTTCCTGAGGCCCACGGCGTCAGGGTGATTCCAGATGGACTCCCAGTCGTCTCGAAGGATGTTCCCCAGGCTCGAGTAGTAGCTCTGACAGGGAATCACGTCCCCGTTCGGCTCTATACACATATTGTATCTGGCCGCCGTGCAGAACTTGGCCCCCAGCTCCAGGTCCACTGGATGGAACTCGCAGTACTGAGTCGGTGTGTACCAGATCAGCCTCATACCCTTGGCCACGGCCTTGTCGCGCACCCTCACCATGAGGCTCTCCAACTCTGTCTCCGGAATACCAATGCCGCTCGAAGGTCCCTTCCCACTGTAGATCAGGCTATTGCAGGCGAAGGTCTCGATGCCCAAGTCCTTCAGGAAGTCGATAGTCTTCTCAAACTGCGGAGCGTTGATGGTGGTCAATGTGCTATTGGTGATCGTATAAACATCCGTCGCGACCGCGTTCTTGATGCCCTGGACGGTCGCCTTCCAGGCCTCTGCCCCCACCATTCGGTTGTGGATCTCCTCATCGTGGGACTCCAGGGTGATCTGGATATGGTCCAACCCCGCAGCGACCAGCTCCCCAAGGTAGGCCTTGTCCGCAAGACGGATTCCGTTCGTCAACAGCCCGGCTACCAGCCCAACATCCTGAGCGTGTCGAACAAGTTCCACCAGGTCGGGGTACAACGTGGCCTCACCCCCCGTGAAGACCACGTGCGGTATGCCAAGGTCCCACAGCTTCTCAATCACCTGCTTCCACTGCTCGGTGCTGAGACTCTCCATGTCCCGAGGACGGCCGACATAGCAATGGCCGCAGTCGGCGTTGCACCTGTATGTAAGAGCCAGGTCCATACGGTACGGGGCCGAGACCGGCGTGTCGAAGGGCTCGATCCTTTGCACGTCCAGGTAAGATATGGGGCAGATATCGTCGGTGGTAGCCAGGGTGAGAATGGTTTCCCTCAGGTGCTCGTAGTCCTCCCGTGCCCTGTCCGGCGACACCTTGTACCGCCGCTTGAGCTCTCTGACCGCCGCCTCCGTGTCCTTGCCCTCGATGAGGAGCTTGGCATGCTCGGTAGCGGTTTGATTGAGATGCAAGACCTTCGCCGCGTTGATGACCAGGATGCCTTCGCCGTCATTCTCCACGCGCAGATGTACGCGGAACCGCTCCTCTGCGCCATCTGGCGTCATGTAGTGGAACATACCCTTGCTGAGAGGCTCAGGTACCGGAGGGAAGAAGGTTTCCTTGAAAGACTGCCATACGCTCATGACAAGCCCCCTGCGTCGCTCTTGAGGTGCGGCAGCCCCGGTGCCGCTTCGCGACCATGCATCCGGCCGTATGGCGAAACGACATGCGGAGTGCCCCATCTCTTGGCGGTAGTATACCATAGGACATGGTGCCACGCAAAAGAGACCGCCCCAACGTCTGTCGGAGCGGTCCCCTTGAGCGGTTAGCCAATTGGGTTGGATCTACCGGATGTCGTAGGTCACCTGCACCTGGACTGTGACCTCTAGCTGGCCCGGTGAGACTGGTGTACTCCCTACGTCTGCCGAGGGGGCTGGAACGTAAGCCTTCTCGGCGTAGAGTGACCAAGGCTCCACGAACGATTCGTTGATCTGCCGCGGCCTGCCCAAACCCACGCCCGCCAGCTGAGCCAGCGCCTCAGCCTTCTTGCGGGCCTCGGTCATGGCCTCGGCTCGCGCCTGCTCGCCCAGAGCTGACGGATCATCGAAGGTGAACTGGATACTGTACACGTTGTTGGCCCCGGCCTCTGTTGCGGCATCCAGCACATCGCCCACTTTGTCGGTGTCCCTTATCTTCACCAGGACGGAGTTGACCACGACATAGCCGATGATGCGCTGCTCCTCATTCTCCCAGTTGATCTCAGCTCGGATGCTGTAGTCAACCGTCCGGACGTCCTCCTCGGCCACCCCCATCTCCCGTAGAGCGGCCATCACGTTCGCCATCTGACTGTTGTTCTGCTCGGCCGCCTTCTGCGCTTCGCTGGCTCTGGTCTCCACTCCTAAGGTGATCATAGCCAGGTCCGGCTTCCCAGACGCCTTCCCTTCCGCCATGACGGTGATGCCTGCGGGCTCCACCGCAGCCCCAGGTCTGGCACCACCCGGCACCAGCGCCAGAAGTTGTAGCGACAGCAGCACAGCCAGCAGCACCAGGCCCACCACTCCCACAACCATCCCAGTTCTTGACATCTTGACTTTCCCTCCTTGGAGATTCCAGGCTTGTCGCCAGTATGGACTTAGCCTTCGCCATATAGACGTTGCACGAGGCCACACAGTTCCCGCCCCCGTGGAATCATCAAGCCGTCTCAGGGGAGTGATCGGGCCCAGGCATTCGCAAGCGAAGCCGAGGCTTCTGTGCCGAGTGCCCGAGAATGGACTCGGTTTCTCGCGCCCACTTCCCCCACGGCACCCTAGAGCCAAGGCGCAAGCCCGCCGCGCCAGATTAGGCACATGACGCCACACACGCCTGTTTCTCGCATGTCCGGGGAACTCAGAGCCCGCGCCAGACACCCTCCGCTCGCACGATGACACTCGCCTGCCACGTCAGAGGCCCGCCCAGCGCGTCTCATTCCAACCTGCAGACAGGTTCCCAGAGACGTCTGAACGGTGCTACCAGACACCCCCGACATGGCACAGCCTCTCCTCCGTCTGGACCACCAGCGGGCAGCAAATGGCGCCCGCAAGAGAGACCGCCTCGTTAGGGGCCGAGGCGGTCTTCAGTGCTTTACTCTAGCGTCCAGTCCATGGAGCTGGACCTAGCGGATGTCGTAGGTCACCTGCACCTGGACGAAGACCTCACGCTGGCCCGGCGAGACAGGTGCAGCCTCTCCTCCCCCCATGCCAGCCTGCGAAGCATACATTTGCTCGGTATAGTAGGGTGATATCTCCGTGAACGATTCGCTGATATAACGCGGTCTTCCCAGATCCACGCCCGCCAATCGAGCCAGGGCCTCAGCCTTCTTCAGCGCATCGGCCATCGCGTCTGCTCTGGCCTGCTCGCGCAGTGCCGAGGGGTCATCGAAGGTAAACTGGATGCCGTACACGTTATTGGCCCCCGCCTCTGTCACGGCATCAATCACATCGCCCACTTTGTCCATGTCCCTCAGCTTCACCAGCACGGAGTTGTTGACGACATAACCGATGACACGGTGCTCCTCATTCTCCCAGTCGATCTCGGCTTGGATGCTGTAGTTAACGGTTTGAACATCCTCCTTGGGTATTCCCATCTCCTGGAGAGCAGCCATCACGGCCGTCATCCGATCATTGTTCTCCCTGGCGGCCTTCTGCGCTTCAGCCTCCCGGTTCTCCACTCCTATATTGATCATGGCCAGATCCGGTTCGGCGGACGCCTTGCCCTCCGCCATGACCGTGATGCCTGTGGGCTCTTCCACAGTCCCAGGCCTGCCAGCGCCTGGCACCGCCACCAGCAGCTGGACCGCCAACACCACAACCAGCAGCACCAGGCCAACCGCCCCTATCACTACTCCAATCCGTGACATCTTGACTTGCCCTCCTTACAGGCTCGTTGTGTGGGCGCCCTTGTGGACGCATCTCTCGCCAGAAAGACGTTGTGCGAGGTCAGCTGGTTCCTTCCAACCAGGACCAGCACGCCAGAAACCAGATATGGTTGCAGGGACGAAGAGAGACTATGGCATGGCCGGGGATCCACCGGTTCGTACCGAAAGGGCCACGAGTCCTGGCGCAGCCACCTTCGGTGCCCTGAACGGGCCGCGTCTAATCGTCATGCCATCGCCGAGACCACACACAGCATGCCCTGCGCGGTCCGTCTGTGGACCTGAGAGTGCCCCCATGTTACTTCTGCGCCCACGCTCACTGCAACTCGGCACGCCGGAACAACAGCCGGATGGCCTCACTCCAGCCACCCTGCTAGTTCGTGGGGGCGGGGTACGCCATCCTGCCACAAGCCTGCCCCACCGTAGCCCAACAACTGGAGTCGCGCAACAGAGGCCGCCCCTCGACGAGTTGGGGCGGCCCTCATTGGTTACTGCGACCCGATCACCAGTATGGCCACTACTAACGGATGTCAAAGGTGACCTGAACCTGCACGGTAACCTCCTGCTCGCCAGCCGAGACAGGTGTCACACCGCCTCCCTCCGACGGCGCGATGGCATACGCCCTCTCCAGATACAATGGCCCCGGCTCGATGATGGACTCACTAATCTGTCGAGGTTTGCCCAGCCCCACACCAGCCAACTGCGCGAGCGCCTGCGCCTTCGCTTGGGCCTCGGCCATCGCCTCCGCCCGGGCCTCTTCGCGCAGCGCCGAAGGGTCGTCGAACGTGAACTGGATGCCATAGATGTTGTTGGCTCCCGCCGCGGTCACCGCATCTAGCACGTCTCCCGCCTCGTCCACCTTTCGCAACTTGACCACTACCGAGTTGTCGACCACATAGCCGATGATGCGTTGCTTGCTGTCTTGCCAGTCGATCTCGGCCTGAATGCTGTAGTTTGTTGTCTGGATGTCCTCCTCGGCTACTCCCTTCTCCAGGAGCGCACTCATGACGGCCGCCATCTGAGCATCATTTTGCTCCGCTGCCGTCCGGGCTTCGGCGTCCCTGGTCTGCACCCCGATGGTGATCATCGCCAGGTCTGGTGTCCCTGTCGCTTTGCCCTCCGCCATCACCGTGATCCCAGTGGGCTCTCCCACAGTCCCAGGCCTGGCAGCACCCGGCAGGACCCACACCACTTGAAGCACCAGTACCACAGCGATCAGGACCAGGCCTACGATACCTATCATAATCCCCGTTCTTGACATTTCGACTCGTCCTCCTTACATATAGATCTGATGCCGCCGTCAGGCACGCATCGCTTGCACCATAGACGCCGGTGACAGACGAAATGTTCCGCAGTGACGCCGCTCAGAGCATGAGGGCCTGGAGCTGGGCACCGCTATGAAAACGCCCCGACCTACGTCGGGGCTTCACTGCTCAGTGCCGAGAAAGGGACTCGAACCCTTACGGGGATACCCCCACTGCGCCCTGAACGCAGCGCGTCTGCCTGTTCCGCCATCTCGGCCCGGCACTCATGTAGAGTATATCTTCATGTCCCCCGCTTGTCAAGTCATCGTTGGCATCCTCGCTGACCATCATCCTGCGGGTCTTGATGTACCACTGGCTGGCGGTACGGAACCGGTCGCTGGGGTCCATCATGGGGCTCAACTGCACGCCGTTCACCATCTCATCGACCGCGTAGTTGTACACAGGGTAGTACAGCAGCACGGAGGGCACCTCGTCGGCAAACAAGTCCTGGAAGTCGCCATAGAGCCGGGCTCGCTCGCTCTGATCGGTGTTCTGGCGAGCCTGCTCCAGCAGTTGGTCCACGTCCACGTTGTTCAGGCCCGCGTAGTTCTGTCCCTCCCCTCCAATCTGCGTCGAATGCCACATCAGATATGGATCGGGATCGCTGGGCAGGTTACCCCAGCTAAACAGTAGTGCATCGAAGTTGCGAGGGCGAAGGGCCTCGTTTACGACCCAGGAACTATCCTCGACGACGGGCACGACGCGGACTCCCACCTCCCACAATTGCCGCGCGATCTCCTCGATGATCTGTCGCCGCAGAGGGTCCTTGTTGGTGAGCAGAGTGAACTCCAGCCTGACTCCTTCCTTCTCGCGGACACCATCGTTGTCGCTGTCCACCCACCCCGCCTCGGTGAGCAACTGGGCGGCCTTGACGGGATCGTAGTAGTATTGGAATACATCCTGGTTGTGAGCCCAGGAGTCGGGCATGATCGGACTATGAGCCACAATGCCCTGCCCATCAAGGATCTGATCGATGATCCGCTGGCGATCGATGCCCCACCAGAGTGCCTGCCGAACCTCCTTCTCCTCGAAGATGGGCAGGTCAAGGTTGAGAAAGACCAGTGTGTAACCGGAGAGGCGCGCCGTGTACAGGTTCAGGTACTCCTCCTCGCGAACCTTCGGTAGGTCTACCGGCAGCACCTCACTGATGCCCTCCACTTCGCCCTGCTGATAGGCGGTGAAAATGCTCTGATAGTCGGGATAGAACTTGAACTCTATCTTGGACAACAGGGGCTGCTCACCATAGTAGTCGGGGTTGGCCTCGAGGATCACGTAGTCGCCGCTGACCTCACTGATCTTGAACATACCTGTCCCTACGGGGCGCACGTTGAACTGATCCCCAGTCAGCTCCGCCACGGGCACACTGGCCAGCACGTGCTCGGGCAGTACGCCAATCGTCGTGTAGTCCAGAAAGGTGGCTAGCGGGGCCTGCAGGGTGAAGGTGACGGTGTAGTCATTAGTCTTCTCGGCCACTACCGTTCGCCAGAGTTCGGCCAGCTCGGGAGGACCCTGGTAGTCCTCGTGCTGCATGGCACCAATGGTGAACAACACGTCATCTGCCGTGAAAGCCTCCCCATCGTGCCAGACCACATCCCGGCGCAAATAGAAAGTATAGACAAGACCATCGTCAGACACGTCCCACTCTCGGGCCAGAGAAGGCACCATCTCCCCTCGCTCGTTGAGGTCGGTGAGGCCCAGGAAGATGAGTGAAACCAGGTCTATGTCCACCTGGTTGTACTGGCAGAGAATGGGATTAATGTAGCTGGGATGCCCAGCAACGCCCTCTACGTAGGTACCGCCAACGTCAGGGACGACCACGGTTGTGGT
>JBAVWD010000566.1:0-2238 GCA_049697655.1 Anaerolineae bacterium
ACCATCACCGGCACCGCTCCCAAGGTCACGGTAAGCTACCGATGAGCACCCTGGCAACGGCGAAGAATCCTCCCACTGGAGGGGGGAGGATGGAGGTGGGGGTGGCTCAGTCTCACCCTCCCCTAAACCCCTCCCCTCAAGGGAGGGGGACCTGCTGTCTGCTCTTGGCGGGTGGTTCGCGCAACTCGCAACCTTCGATACGCGCTCCACTTCGTTCCGCGCTACTCAGGATGCTTTCTTGGTGCGCTTGGGGAGGTAGAACATGAGCGACCTGGCAACACTCCGCGACCTGGTAGAGCTGGACCTCGACGACAGCTCCAACGCCGTGTGGTCCACCGGCGACGTGGACCGCGCCATCGCTCGCGCCCTTTACGAGTACTCCCAGGTCAACCCGCAGCGGACCACAGGAACCATCACCGTCAGCGCCGACGGCAGGGAGATCAGCATATCTTCGCTGGCCGGTCTCACCAGGATAGTCAGGGTCTGGCATCCGTACACCGCTGCGGACCCCGAGGACCCGCCCGAGTGGAGGCGCTGGGACCTCTGGGGCACCACGCTCCGCGTCATCGACGGTGACGAGCCAGCCAGCGGCGAGGTGGTGCGAGTGTTCTACTTCAAGGAGCACACCATCAACGGACTGGGAGGAGCCAGCTCGACCACGGTGGCCGCTGAGGATGAGCGGGTAGTCGTGCTCGGTGCCGGGGCTTACGCGGCCTTGCAGAAGGCGCGTAGTGCCATCGGAGAGGCGGGTGTGTCCACCGAGACCCCGGAGCACTGGCTCAAGTGGGCGCTGTCCAGGATGGAGGCCTTCAGCCAAGCCCTGGCGTCCGTGCGCGCCAGGGAGCTGCGCAGGGTGGACAGGAGGGTCCCCCTGGACCGCGACGGTTGGGAGCGTGACGAGACCAGAGAGGTGATCTAGGAGGGGTGTGGACGTGGTAACAGGTGGTGATGGCCAGGGGTGATCATGCTATCACCTTAGCCTGGGCGAGGGGCGGGTCTGAGGCCCGCCCCGACGAGTTGGAGCTAGCTAGTGACAGTTCGACCCATCGAGTACGTGGTGCGGAAGTTCCTCAGCGACATGCGCTGGTTCTCCAAGCTGGTCGTGGGGCGCCCACTCAGGGAGTACCAGCTGGCGCCGGCGTACGCCATCCTGGACTCCATCCTGAATGGGCACGGGATGTCCTTCGCCGTGGTCTTCTCTCGCCAGGCCGGAAAGAACGAGGTCAGCGCGCAGCTGGAGGGGTACCTGCTGAACCTCTTCCAGCGGCGGGGTGGCTTTTTGGTCAAGGCCGCTCCCACCTACAGGCCGCAGCTGGTCAACTCCAAGCTCAGGCTCGAAGAGATCCTGGACAATGACTGGAACCGGGGCAAGGTGCGGACCCGAGAGGGGTACATGACCTTCCTGGGCAGGGCGGCGGTAGTGTTCCTGTCGGCGGATCCTTCCTCTGAAGTGGTGGGGGCAACCGCCAACATCCTGCTGGAGTGCGACGAGGCCCAGGACGTCCTGGAAGAGAAGTGGGAGATCGACTTCACCCCCATGGGCGCGTCCACCAACGTCACGCGGGTCTTCTATGGCACTGTCTGGACCTCGAGGACCGTGCTGGCCAAGGTGGTGCGTCAGTTGCGCAGGGAGGAGGAGCAGGACGGACAGAAGCGGGTGTTCTTGGTGGCCTGGGAGCAGGTGGCCAGGGAGGTACCGGTGTATGGTGAGCACGTGCGCAAGGAGATCGCCCGGAAGGGACGTCACCACCCTATGATCAAAACGCAGTACTACCTGGAGGAGATCGACGCCGAGGGGCGCATGTTCGACGACCGCCGGCAGGCGCTGATGTTGGGTAACCACACCCGGTTGCGGGTGGCTCAGCGTGACCGCGTGTACGCAGCCACGCTGGACGTGGCTGGCGAGGACGAAGAGAAAACCGGGGATGAACTGCGCGTGGCCAAGCCAGGGAAGGACTCCACGGTGGCCACCATCTTCGAGGTGGACCTCACCACGGTGAAGGACCCCCTGCTGGCGGCCCCTTCGTACAAGGTGGTGGATGTCTTCTGCGACACCGGCACCAGGCACACCCTGCTCTACGGGAAGCTGCGCGCCTACTTCGAGGGCTGGGGGGTGAGGCAGATCGTGGCGGATGCCTCAGGCGTGGGAGCCGGGCTGGTGTCCTTTCTGTCCTCCAAGGGAGCCTTCGGGGCGAAGGTTATCCCCTTCCAGTTTTCGCCGCCCAAGAGGAAGAGCGA
>JBAVWD010000567.1:0-2227 GCA_049697655.1 Anaerolineae bacterium
GGCGCATTGAAGGGTTCATATGGCGGGAATGGGTGATAGAGAAGCTCCTCGCCAGGCATGCCGTGACTGCGGACGAGGTCGAAGAGGTCTTTTTCAATTCACCGCTGAAGGTACGAAAGGCCAGTTCGGGCAAGTACCTGCTGTACGGAACCTCGGACAGTGGAAGATACCTGTTCGTTGTCTTCGGCTGGGTCGAGACCAAGGTTAGAGTGATCACCGCCCGCGACATGACCAAGGCGGAGAGGCGTTTCCTGCTGGGGAGGTGAGCTGGATCGTGAGGACGATACCTACATTCAAGAGCGAGCAAGAAGAAGCACGGTTCTGGGACATACACGACTCGGCGGACTACCTGGACGACACGGAGCCTGAAGAGGCGACATTTGTGGATGCGAGGCCGCGGAAACGATCCATATCCCTACGCATGGACGCCGATGCCATCGACGAGCTTAGAGACATCGCCGGCCGCAAGGGGATAGGCTACCAGACGCTGATCCGCATGTGGGTCATGGAGCGCCTGGAAAGGGAGATAAAGGCTGGCTAGTGCCTCGTGCTGGTTTCCGCTACGGGTAGTAAGGAATCGAGCGAGATAGAAGGGTTCCACCAAAGCAGCTTAGCTACGATGTGAGGGTGTCCTAGAGTGCCCCGTCTGAGCGAGTTCTACGGGATTGTGATAGCTATGTTCTACGAGGATCATCCCCCGCCTCACTTTCATGCCATTTACGCCGGACAACGGGCAGTGATAGGAGTTGACCCAATTATCGTGCGCGAGAGCCGGCTACCGCGTCGCGCACTGAGCCTTGTGCTGGAGTGGGCAGCTCTCCACCAAGCTGAACTGCGCGATAACTGGCAACGGACGCGGCAGCATCTACCTCTGCAACCTATCGAGCCATTGGACTGAGAACCTGAGTGGAGAGGAGCAGGCAGTGCACACCGTAGTTTCTGTGATCGTCTTGGAGCCATACCGACTGCAACTCACCTTTGATGACGGTTTCACCAAGGTCGTTGACCTGCGCCCTCTCTTGTACGGGCCAGTCTTTGAGCCACTGCTTGACCCACAGCATTTCGCTGAGGTTAATGTGGATCCTGTTCTTGGCACCATTGTCTGGCCCAACGGCGCCGATCTGAGTCCGGAATTCCTATACGACTACGAGCCGGAGCCTGCGCTAGAATCCTGATCCGCCAATGCTCACGCTGAAACCCTACCAGCAATGCAGCATGCAGGAACTGGAAGCCTATTCGCAGTTCGCCCGTCGGAGTGACAAGGGAGACAATTACGTCTACGGAATCACCAGGAAGGCCTACCGAGCTGCGCCCGACAGCATATCGCGGCTGCTGGTAACGCTCAGCTATGCCTGCATGACGCCTGGCCTTCGCTGGAAACCTGATCTTCGAAGAGGTGCCTTTCTAATCAGTCCAGCTCGGCTTTCTGTTCCGCGCTGCGCACCTGGTCGTAGTCCCTGCGCAGACGGGCCAGCTCCCCAATGCCCACCGCCCGGTCGCCGTAATGCACCCGCATGTAGGCAGCCGTGAGGCGGGATAAAGCCCCCTGATGGCCGCCGAAGGCCTCTACCAGGACGGGCAGATACCGGTCGGGGGGCTGAGCGGGGTGCCGGGGATAGCCCCTCCGGCCGGCCAGACGGCAGAGATTGGCGTACATGTTCTGTACCGAGATCGCCGCCAGCAACTCCCGTCCAACGCCGAAACGCCTCACCAGGCCCACCCTGTCCCGCAGCCACCGCCACCCACGGCCCAGAGTCCCCCCGCCCAGGGTGACCTCCTCCTCCAACTCCTCCTCGGGTTCCTCTTCTCGGTAGCGAGAGCGGATCCTCTCCAAGGAGAGCAAGATGATCCGCACCGCGATCAGGAGAGCCAGGAGCACCCCTCCGTAGCGCAGAATCGTCATCAGCCAGGCAGGCAAGGTTATGGTGGCGGTATCGGGCCTCTGCAAGAGCGCGAGCAACTCGCCAAAGCGTCCCCTCAGATCGTCCAGAAACTCCAGATTGTGGCCCACCAGGAGTCGCGACAGCAGCCAGTAGAGGCCATTGATGATGACCTCCACCAGCCACAGAAGGACGATTCCCACCGGTTCCAAGAGCACGCCCAGCGCCTTCCAGAGTGGTCCAAACCACCCCAGGGCCGTCCTGATGCTCGAAGGCGTGTAGGCCAGGGAGAGGCCCGCCACTCCGCCCACGGTCAGGCCCACCGCTGCTCCCAGCTGGGCCACCCT
>JBAVWD010000568.1:0-1715 GCA_049697655.1 Anaerolineae bacterium
TAAACGATATCGCTGAGGAGGCCCTGGAGGCACTGGAGGCTCGCCATCGAGTCCGAGAGCAGGCGCTGGAACTCTCGCGACGACTGATACGCCATTCGGCGAACACAATCCGAGCCATTCACAGGGGCGAGTTCGAGAAGGCGAAGGAGATGCTGGACGAAGGGCGGGTCGTGGTGGAGCAGTTCAGCTCGGACCTGGTGGATGAGATGGCTATTTATGAGGCGGGGTATGTGCAGGATGCCCTGAAAGAGTATGCCGAGGCTTCCATAACCTATGCGTTCATCGCGGGACAGCCTCTCCCGAGCCCCGGTGATCTGGAGGTCGACTACCCCGCGTATCTCAATGGCCTGGCCGAGGCCATGGGTGAGCTGAGACGGGCGATACTGGACCTCATCCGGCGCGG
This sequence comes from Anaerolineae bacterium, assembly GCA_049697655.1. GTDB lineage: Bacteria > Chloroflexota > Anaerolineae > UBA7937 > B3-Chlor > JAUVXJ01. Next base: position 404 of record JBAVWD010000568.1, read on the forward strand.
CGAGCTGGTGAAGGGGGAGGAGTTGCTGGGGATCATGGACGAGGTGTACGGGATCCTGGTCACCGTGGATTACCCGGACGCCATCACCAGAGGCCTCCGGCGCACGACCGACATGGTGCGCGGTGTCCTGGAGAGGACGAGGGGTGATTTGACCATGACGGTGCGCCAGCAGCGACTGGAAGCCACCTTGAGGGAATTCGAGGATAGGATCCTTGACAGGTTCGAGGAAGAGTAGGGTTCTCAGGGCCAGCGAGATAGGCAGCTATGCCTACTGTGCGCGCGGCTGGTGGCTGTCCAGTGTGTTGGGGTACCCATCTGCACACAGGGAGCAGATGGCGATGGGAGAAGAGGAACATCTGGGCCATGGTCGTGCCGTGGTGATCTCACACCGGCTGGAGCGGCTCGGTTACACCCTGGTGTCCCTCGGCGTAGGGGTGGGTCTGCTTGCCGTGATCTGGTGGCTTGCCAGCAGACTGGCGCGGTAAACAAGTGACGCCCCAGGTCATGATCTTGCTCGGTGTCGGGGTCCTGCTGCTGACGGGAGGCCTGGCTGTGCTCTGGCTCGCCGGGCACTGGCGACGGGAGACGGGTGTTCCACAAGGACGGATCGTCTACGACGACACCGGAGCCTGGCAGGAGTGCCCCAGTCCGCTCTTCTCCCAGCGTTATCTACTTGCCGGCAAGCCCGACTACATCGTGGCCCGCGGAGAGCATCTCATACCGGTGGAGGTGAAGCCGCGGCGCACTGCCGGGAGACCGTATCTGTCCGATGTCCTTCAACTGGCCGCCTACTGCCTGCTCGTGGAGGACAACTTTGAGGGAATGCCTCCCTACGGCATCCTCAAGTACGCCACGGCCACGTTCCCCGTGGAGTACACGCCTCAACTTCGCCGGCAATTGCTGGCAACGATGGAGAGCATGAGGCGCGATCTGACGACCGCCGAGGTGGCCCCGAATCATCACAGCCCCCGGCGTTGTCGTGCCTGCGGGCACCGAGAGCACTGTGGGGAGCACCTCTGAGGGATGGGCACGGGTTCTCTACTGTAGACTCTCCATGACCTGTGTCGTCGCCTGCCTGGGAGTCTGTTCACCAGACAGGACGTCTCGTACAGCTACCTGTAGGGCGCGGCCGATCCTCTCGAACTCTGGTGTCGAGGGGTGGTAGAAAGCGTTGGCCAGTTGAGTATCCAGGAACATGGAGTAGTCGACGGGCCAACCAGTCAGCCGCAAGGCCGAAGGGCGGGTGGGCAGGTGGTTTGAGGCCGCGCTCCATTGGGCCTGGTTCTGCGGGGTCATGAGCCATTCTATGAGG
>JBAVWD010000569.1:0-2866 GCA_049697655.1 Anaerolineae bacterium
AACGGAGTGGTGGGCGTCCTAGACGTCAACTGGCTGACCCCCACCAAGGTCAGGGAGCTGTACGTCACCGGCGAGAAGGGCATGTTCGTGGTCAACTACCTCACCCAGGACCTCTACCTCTACGAGAATGAGTACGTGGGCAGCGACTGGGACAGCCTGGGCATGCTCAAGGGCGTCGGCGAGGGCAATATGATCAAGCTGAGGATCGGCAAGAGGGAGCCCCTGCAGGTGGAACTGGAATCGTTCGTCCGCTCGGTGGAGGAGGGCAGCCAGCCAGCGGTGTCTGGCGAAGAGGGCATCAGGGCGCTGGCCCTGGCCCAGGCCATGGTGAAGTCCGGCCGCGAGCACCGGACCATCGAGTTCTGACCCATGAAGAACCTGGAGAAGGCCATCCGCGACAAAACGGCCACCGTGGCCGTGATCGGGCTGGGATATGTGGGCCTGCCGGTGGCTTGCACTCTCGCGCAGTCTGGGTTCAAAGTCCTGGGGATTGAGCGCGACGAGGCCAAAGCCGCACGGATCAGCAAGGGAATCAGCCCCATCAGTGACCAAGAGCCGGGGTTGGCTGAGTTGCTCAGGGAAGCCATCGGCAGCGGCAGACTCCAGGCAACCGCCGACCACCAGCAGTGTCGCCAGGCCGACGTGATCCTCATCGCCGTGGAGACCCCGGTGGACGTCGAATCCAAAGCCCCCAGTTACGAAGCCCTGTGCGGGGCCTTAGAAGCACTGGGGCCGCATCTCAAACCTGGTGCTCTGGTGATCGTGGAATCCACCATCGCCCCGGGGACCATGGAGAAGGTGGTCAAACCTCTATTGGAGGAGACGTCAACCTTGAAGTCCGGTGTGGACTTCTACCTCGCCTTCTGCCCCGAGCGGGTCATGCCAGGCAAGCTGCTGGCCAATCTGAGAGACTGCCACCGGGTCATCGGCGGCCAAACACCCGAGGCCGCTGGGCTGGCCCGAGAACTGTATCGACACTTCGTGCAAGCCGACCTGGACGTGACCGACACCCTGACCGCCGAGTTGGTGAAGGCCACGGAGAACGCCTATCGAGACGTGCAGATAGCCTTCGCCAACGAGATCGCGCTGCTGTGCGAGAACGTCGGCGCCGACGTACATGAAGTGCGCGCACTGGTGAACAAGTCCCCTCTCAGGCAGATGCACGTTCCGGGCGCGGGCGTCGGGGGGCATTGTATCCCCAAGGACCCCTGGCTGTTGCTCCACGGCACGAAGGGCGAACTCCAAGCCAGGCTCATTCCCACCGCCCGCAGTGTCAACGATAGCATGCCGCTGCACGTGGCCAGTCTGGCTGAGGAATCTCTGATGTCTGCCGGTGTACAGGTGCAGGGCGCAAAGGTGGCGGTCCTGGGCTACGCCTATCTGGAGAATACCTCTGACGCCCGCAACTCCCCCACCATACCCCTGGTGGAGAGGCTGCGCGCCCGGGGAGCCAACGTCACCATCCACGACCCACATTTCCAGGAATACGACCTCGATCTCAGAGAGGCGGTTTGGGGCAGCGACTGCCTGATCCTCATGGTGGCCCACGAGGAGTATCGCGCCCTGGACCTGGCGGACCTGAGGGAATGGGTCGCCACGCCCGTTCTCATCGACGGACGGAACGTGTGGAGCAAGAGCAGAGCTCGAGAGCTGGGATTCCTTTATGCCGGCGTGGGCAACCGCTGAGTCCCTACCATGAAAGTAGCCTCCATCGTGGGCGCCCGGCCCCAATTCATCAAGACGGCCCCTCTGGACCGCGAACTGCGCGAGCTTTGCCAGCACGTGCTCATCCACACCGGACAGCACTATGACTATGCCATGTCCGCCGTCTTCTTCGAGCAACTGGAGATCCCCGAACCCCACTACAACCTCGACGTAGGGTCCGCCAGCCAGGGCAAGCAGACCGGCGAGATACTGATCAGGATCGAGGAGACCCTTGTCGAGGAACAGCCTGACTGCGTCCTGGTCTATGGAGACACCAACTCCACACTGGCCGGTGCCCTGGCCGCCGTCAAGCTGCACCTCCCCGTGGCTCACGTGGAGGCTGGGCTGCGCAGCTTCAACCGCAGCATGCCCGAAGAGATCAACCGCGTGCTGACAGACCACGTGGCCAACCTCCTGTACTGCCCCACGGAGACGGCCAGAAGCAACCTCCTGCGAGAGGGAATCGCAGGGGGCGTGTTCAACTTCGGTGACGTGATGTACGACTCAGTACTGCAGAGCATCGAGGGCGTGGACACGGCATCTCGTGTCCTGGCCTCCCTGGATCTTCGACCAGGATCCTACCTGCTGGCCACCGTCCATCGGCCCGCCAACACCGATGACCAACAGAACCTGTCCAGCATCCTTCGCGCGTTGGCTTCGACAGATGAGGTCGTCGTCTTTCCCGCCCATCCCCGAGCCAGCCAGGCTATGGAGCGCCTGGGTCTTGAGGTGTCATCCAACGTGCGCCTGCTGGAGCCGGTGAGCTACCTGGACATGCTCGCCCTGGAGAAGAACGCGCGCCTCATCCTCACTGACTCGGGAGGCGTGCAGAAGGAGGCCTACTTCTTCGGCGTGCCCTGTCTCACCCTAAGAGAAGAGACAGAATGGGTGGAAACCACGGAGGCCGGATGGAACCTCCTCGTAGGAGCCGATGAGCAGCGCATCGTGGAGGCCATCCACGAGTTCCGGCCTCAAGGCGAGCGTCCGCAGCTTTTCGGCGACGGGAAGGCCAGCCAGAGGATAGCGCTGCATCTACAATCGGTGTTCGCATCATGAAGGTGTGTATCCTGAGTTCTGTGCACCCCTGCTTCGATGTCCGTATCTTCCAGAAACAGGCCAGGAGCCTGGCGGAGGCAGGTTACGAGGTGACCCTGGTAGCCAT
>JBAVWD010000570.1:0-2427 GCA_049697655.1 Anaerolineae bacterium
CTCGCCGGAGTATATCCTGTCCAGGATCGAGGAGGCGAAGAATGGTTGAGTTCCAGGACTACCAGAGCCCGGTCCGCCCTACCTGGTGCAAGGGCTGCGGCGACTATGGCATCTGGAACGCCCTCAAGTTCGCCCTGTCCGAACTGGACCTGGCTCCTCATCAGGTGTTGATGGTCAGCGGGATCGGCTGTGGCAGCAAGACGCCCGACTACACCCGCGTCAATGGTCTCAATACCATCCACGGCCGTCCCCTTCCTGCGGCTACCGCAGCCAAGCTGGCCAATCATGCCTTGAAGGTGATTTGCGTGCATGGTGATGGAGACGGCTATGCTGAGGGCTTGGGACACATGATGCACGCCGCTAGGCGCAATATAGACCTCACAGATGTGGTACAGAACAACCGCATCTATGGCCTAACCAAAGGACAGTACTCTCCCACCAGCCCTGAGGGTTTTCGTAGCAAGACCTCCCCCGAGGGTGCCATCGAGAGGCCGGTCAATCCTTTGGCGCTGGCCCTGGCCGCCGGTGCCACCTTCGTCGGCCGTGGTTTTCCAGCCGACCTGCGGCACCTCGTCGAGCTTCTGAAGAAAGCCGTTGCGCATCCCGGCTACGCCCTAGTCGACGTTCTGCAGCCCTGCGTGAGCTTCAATCGGGCCTACGCCTACGACTACTACCAACCGCGCGTCTACAAGCTGGACGAGGAACCAGGCTACGATCCCGCCGACCGGACGGCCGCCTGGGAACGGGCCCAGGAATGGGGCGATCGCATTCCGATTGGAGTCCTGTACCAGGTTCAGGGTCAGCCAACCTACGAGGACCAGGTCTCCGTGCTGGGCGCTGGCCCGCTGGTCAAGCAAGGGTTTCGCAAGTGGACGGAAGACGATTTCGAAGCTCTACGATCAGAGTTCATCTAGTGGGCTGTGGTGACACCTGCCTCGGTCTGGCCATGCCACGTAACGAAAGGGAAACGCAATGCGATATGGAACTGAGACCAAGCTGAGTACCTCCGAGGTTCTGAGGAAGGCAGAGGCGTACTTCGGCGAAGGTGGATTGGGACTGCAAGTGACCTCTCATGACGAATGCTGCATCTCCCTGGCAGGCGGTGGAGGTCAAGTCACAGTCTCGGTGAGGGAAGGGGACAAGACCTCCGTCGATGTGGAAACCCAGGAATGGGACTACCAAGTGAAAAGATTCATAGCCGACGGTCTCAAGTAGGTTCTCAACGGACCTCGCCTGGTCGGGATGGGGCTGATGAGACGGCTAAGCACAGTCGCGGCAATGTCCCCCACACCGGGCGTGGGGTGGACAAAAGAAGACGGTAGATACACAATAGCACAAGGAGGCATGATGGAGAAGGACGTATTGGAGGTCATCAAGAAGCGCCGGACTGTTCGCTCCTTCACTGACGAGGAGGTGAGCGACGAGCAGGTTGACACCATCCTGGAGATGGCCATGTACGCCCCCACGTACATGAATCGGAAACCGTGGCACTTCGTGGTCATCCGGGACAAGGATCTGCAGACCAAGCTGGGGGAGACCTTGGGGGTGCGACCTTATCTCCAGCAGGCAGCCGTGGTCATCGCTGTCTTTGGCGACCCCGCTGTGTCCAACACCTGGGACCTGGATGGCTGTGCGGCCATTGAGAACATGCTCATTGCGGCCACAGCCCTTGGCCTGGGGAGTGCCTGGGCCGGCAGCCCAGGGAATCTGGCCTGGAGCGAGGCGGAGGGCCTGATGCGTGACGCGCTCAAGGTCCCCAAGGGCTTCCGGGCGCTCTCCCTGGTATGCCTCGGTCACCCGGCGAAGATGGTCGTGCCTCACACCAAGGACGAGAGGTATGACAAGACGAGAGTTCACTATGGGACCTGGAGGGAACTGAAGTCTTGAGCGAAGTGGTCGTCTACACGACGCCAACCTGCGGCTACTGCCACCAGGTGAAGCAGTACCTCACGCAGCGTGAGATACCCTACAGGGAAATCGACGTGGCGGCCGACGCACAGGCTGCTGCCGAGCTGGTGAACCTCTCCGGCCAGCGTGGGGTCCCGGTGGTGGTCATCGACGGCCAGGTCGTGGTGGGCTTCAACCGGCCCCGCATTGACGAGTTACTGGACGCCAGGTCCACCAGGCGTCCTCGTCTGGGCCTCTCGGTGGCAGATGCAGCGACCATGGCCCAGAAACGCGGTAGTGGGCCCACCGAGGGCGCCTACGTAGGCAGGGTGAGTCACTTGTCCTCAGGAGACAGGGCAGGCGTGGCCGAGGGCGACGTCGTAGTGGCCCTGGCTGGGCAGCCCATACGAAACGCGGCTGATCTCGAGTCCGTTCTCTCGAGGCTGGTCCCGGGCGAGACGGTCTCCCTGGTCTTCCTGCGCAGTGGCGAGAGGATCACCGCCAGGGTGACGCCGTAGCTCCACTCCAGGCTTAGGCTTA
>JBAVWD010000571.1:0-9516 GCA_049697655.1 Anaerolineae bacterium
CTCTGGCCTGATGCAGGAGCGCCCGTGACGACGCTCATGCTGAAAACCAACAAGTTTTCTGGGCCGAGGGGATCTATACCAGGACTAGTCCCCTTGAGCAGGTAGTAGGCGCCAAGCCCGCTTCCACCCATGTATTTGCGGAAAAGGGTCTCATCGGGTTCTTCGACCTCTAGACTGCCTTCCGTGAGATCTACGTGCAGGATCCGTCCGGTGTAGCCCTTGGCCATCGAAGTCTCCTTCCTATGACGAGCCTATCCAACCATACCACAGCGTGACAAGCCTTGGCTGCGCGACATGGAAGCGCGAGCGTCATCTACGCGGTGCTCTGAAGGGCCTTCTCGAAAACGTCAAGCCCCTCGCCAATCTGCTCCGCAGTCACAACGAGCGGAGGAATCCAACGCACGGTGTTGTCATGCGGGCCGCAAGTGAGGAGCAGTAATCCATTCTCCAGACACTTGCCGATGACGGCCTTGGCGGTAGGTCTGTCCGGCTGACCATCCGCAGCAGTGAACTCACAGGCGACCATCAGGCCAAGGCCACGCACGTCACCGATGAGGTCGAAGCGTTGCTGCAAAGATCGCAAATGCTGCAGCAGCAGCTCCCCCTGGCGAGCGGCGTTTTCTACCAGCCCCTCCTCGCGAAGCACTCGAACGGTCGCGGCCGCTGCTGCGCAGGCTACGGCGTTGCCTCCATAGGTGCCGCCATGGGATCCAGGAATCCACTTTTCCATTAAGGCGAGCGGAGCGGCGATGCCGCTCAATGGAAAACCTGAGGCCATTCCCTTGGCCATGACCAGGATGTCAGGCACAACGTCCCAATGCTCGACGGCAAAGAACCTCCCCGTCCGGCCAAAGCCGGACTGCACCTCGTCTGCTATGAGGAGTATCTCATGCTTCTCACAAAGGCGACGTAAGCCTGGCAGGAAGGAAGCTGGTGGTACCACATAGCCTCCCTCTCCGAGGACAGGTTCAACCAGGATCGCAGCGGTCTCTTGAGGCGCGGTCTGGGTGACCAAGAGATGCTCCAGTTCCCTCAGACACCACTCGCCACAGGGATCCTCTTCCCATCCGTAGCGATACGCGTAGGGATAGGGAGCCACGAAGACTCCGGGCATGAGTGGTTGGTACCCCGCTCGATAGATCGTCTTGGAGGTCGTCAGGGACATCGTGCCCACCGTTCGGCCATGGAAACTCCCCTGGAACACGATGACATTGGTGCGCCCGGTGGCTTGTCGAGCCAGCTTGATCGCCGCTTCGACCGCTTCGGCCCCGGAGTTGCTGAAGAAGAAGCCATCCAGGGCTTGAGGGACGACTGAAGAGAGTTCTTCCACCAACTGCAGCATCGGCTGGTGATACACGATGTTGGCCTGGCCGTGGATCAGCTTCTCCACCTGCGCCTTCACCGCTTCGACGACGCGCGGATGGCAGTGACCGGTGCTGGTCACACCGATGCCGGTGGTGAAATCTAGGTAGCGCCGCCCGTCTGATGAGAAGAGATACGCTCCTTCCCCCCGCTCGGCCAGAATCCCTGTATACCGGGACCACACCGGGGAGAGATGCCCTGCTACGTCTTCCATGCGCTCAGCCCTCCAGGTATCCACTCTCCCGATTGTACTGCTCGTAGGGATACCACCACATCTTGTGCTCCATGCTGAAATCCCAATGCACGTGCTTTGTCTCCCGAAACTCCTCGATCCCCTCTTCACCCAGCTCACGGCCCGTCCCGGACAACTTCATCCCTCCGAAGGGGCCGGCATCATTGTCGGTCAACGGATCGTTGATCCAGATGGTGCCTGCTTTCACCTCCTCGTAGAAGCGCTTGATGTAGATAGCATTGTGCGTATACAAGTTCGCCCCTAGACCATAGGCGCTACTGTTCGCCAATTCTATGGCTTCATCGAAGGTACCATAGGCAGCGATAGGGATGACCGGGCCAAAGGTCTCCTCGCGCATGATCTCCATGTCAGGCTCAACATTGACGGGAACGGTCGGCTCGTAGAAGAAACCGCGAGGTAGCTCTGGCGGCCGCCGCCCCCCCGCGAGGACCCGTGCTCCGCGAATCACTGCATCCCCCACCTGGTGTTCCACCTTGGCTCGATAGGGAGCGCGCGCCATGGGGCCAATGTCCGTGGTCGGATCCATGCCGGGGCCGACCCGTAGAGACTGAACGTGTTCTGCTATGCGGGTGGTGAATTCGTCGAAGATCGACTGTTGCACATATACGCGCTCGGTGGAGGTACAGACCTGACCCGCGTTCAGGAGGGCGGCCCAGGCGACTCCAGGCACGGCAACGTCCAGATCCGCATCTTCGCACACCACGAAGGGGTCCTTGCCACCCAGTTCGAGGTGCACCTTCTTCACCAGAGGCGCAGCCAGGGCGGCGATCCGCTGCCCCACGGAGGTGCTGCCAGTGAATGCCACCACGTGAGTGCGCGGGCTGGTGACCAGCTCGTCCCCGACAACGGAGCCTGCTCCTGCAATGATGTTCACCACCCCAGGCGGCAAGGCGTCGAAGATCTCAGCGAACATGAGGGTGGATAGTGGTGTGGCGCTGGAAGGTTTGATGACCACCGTGTTGCCCGCAGCCAAAGGCGGAGCGACTTTCCAGGTCATGAGCAGTATCGGGTAATTCCAGGGCACGATACAGGCCACCACGCCGTAGGGCTCCTTGAGTACCAAGGAAAGTTGGCTATCTTCTATCGACGGAAGAACCCGCCCCCGGCAGTGGCGGCCAATCTCAGCATAGTAGTCGAAGCAGGCAGCGCTCCAACCCATCTCATCCCGATTCTCAATGAGCGGCTTACCGCCCTCCAGAGTCAAAGTGGTCGCCAGTTCCTCCGCCTTGGAACGCAATCGGCTGGCCACCTCGTGCAGGAGTCCTGCTTTCTCCACGCCGGGGACCCTTCGCCACGAGGGAAAGGCCTCGTTGGCTGCTTCGATAGCTCGGCGGGCATCCTCTGCCGTGCCAGCAGCCACGGTGTCCACCACTTCCTCCGTGGCCGGGTTGATGACTGCGATCACTTCGTCAGACGCCGCGTCCACGAACCGCCCCCCGATCCACAAGGGCTTGGCCATCACATATCCTCCTACAATGCACTGCACCACGCGTCTCAGCCGAAGATGCCGCCCACGTCTCCCCTCGGGCTTGGACAGCAGCGTGCACAGATTGGCGTCGCCATACGAATGCACAGCGCCACGGCGTCACGTGTCGCGAGTGAGACGCCCCCTTGCTCGCGAGGCCGGCGAGGATCACACGCTATCCACGGTCTGCAAGGCCCATGAAGAGGGAGGGACACTCGGTCGCAGAAGCTGGTAGCACGGCCAGAGAGTGGAGATCACAACTACGGGAAACTCCCTCTACGGAAAGCTGCCTGACCTTTGGCGGGACGGATGACAGTCACCTGCCCGCCGAGTCACATCCATCGCGGACCGTTGTCGGCCGGCGGTCACAAAGCCAAGTGTTGCAGGGCCTTCATCCTGCGAGGCCCGGCTCGCACAGCATCTCCTATTGCGCTTTCACCTCGGTCCAGACCCTGTCATAGATCGCCAGCACCTCAGTGGGCAGAGGCTCGATCCACTCCAGACGAGCCATGGTCTCCTCATCTGGATAGATGGCGGGGTCTCCGAGTATCTCGGGGTTTATGTAGGCCTTGGCTGCTTCATTGGGGCTGGCGTACCAGACGAAATTGGTGTTCATGGCCGCTATCTCGGCATCCAGGACCCAGTTGATGAAGTGCTCCCCCGTGCGCTTGTGGATGCCCGAGCTGGTCGCTGGGATGCATATGTTGTCCTGCCAAATCACGCCCCCCTCCTCGGGCATGACGAAGGTCCAGACCTCGTTCTCCTCCGCGGCGACGAATACGTCACCACTCCAGGCCTGGGTGAGGACGATTTCTCCGGGGATCATCAGGTTGTCAATGTATCCCGACGAGTCAAAGGTCTTCCAGCACGCCTTGGCGGCCAATAGGATGTCGCGAGCTTCCATCAGATGGGCTTCATCGGCGTCGTTGACCGAGTATCCCAGATACTTGAGGGCCGAACCCATGGCTTCCCGCTGATCGTCGAGGATGTTTATTCCGCCATCGGCGTACTGGCAAGCGGTAGCAGCGTCGAACAGCCAAGCCCAGCTATCTGGGGGCGGATCCACGGCTTCGGCGTCGTACCCTATACCTGTGGTACCCCAGAAGTATGGTACACTGTACACGTTGCCGGGGTCATAGGCGGGGTCCTTGTTCAGATCGGCGACATTGGCGAAGTTGGGGATATTGTTGAAATCCAACGGTGCCAGCAATCCCAGTTCAATCATCTGGGATACCATGTAGTCGGAGGGGAAGATGACATCGTAGCCGGTGGCCCCGGCCTGCAGCTTGGCCAAGAGGTCCTCGTTGCTGTCGTAGGTGTCGTACACGATAGTGATGCCGTACTCCTCCTCATACTGCGACAGCAGGGTCTCGTCCATGTAGGCGGCCCAGTTGAAGACATAGAGCGTGTCGGCCAACTCCTCCGCCAGCGGTAGCCCCTCCGTGGGCGTGGCCTCGGACGGGGACGGCGGCTCGGTGGGTGTCGCTGGGGCCGCGCAGGCGGCCAGGACCATTGCCAGCAAGGCGATAATCCCGAACAGAACGTAGATGCGCTTCATCGTGTTTCCTCCTTCCCAAAACCTCAGGTGCGTTGATAGGGCAGCTGGGTTTTCCTCTTCCCATCACCTCCTTTCGGAAAACAGGGACAGGATCACGAGTCCTATGGAGGCTATGAGCATCGCACTGGAAATGGCGTTGACCTCGGGCGTGACCCCAATCCGTATCATGGAGAATACTCGTACCGGGAGAGTGGTGGAACCTGGCCCCGACACGAAGAAGGTGATGACAAAATCGTCGATGGACAGAGTGAAGGCGAGCAGGGCACCAGCCAAGATGCCTGGCATGATCAGGGGTAGAGTGACCTTGCGGAAAGTCTGCCATTCGTTGGCTCCAAGATCCTTGGCCGCTTCTTCCAGGGTGATGTCGAAGTCCCCGAGACGAGACCGGACTACTATGGCCACGAAAGAGATGTTGAAAGCCACGTGAGCGATGGTTATCGGCGTAACGTTGACGATTCGAGCCAACCAGCTCACGACCGAAGCAGGCAAGAAGGAAATGGCAGACACCGCAGAGGAGAGGCTAAGTATAGCCTGGGGCATCCGTATGAGCACAAAGAACAGTATGAGCGACAACGCCATCACAACTTCAGGAATGATGATGGGGAGGTACAGGACTGCATCGAACCATAGCTTACCACGGAAATCATGTCGCTCCAGTACTAAAGCCGCCATGGTGCCCAAGATGGTGGACAGGAGGGTGGAGATGATAGCTACCGTCAGGGTGTTCTTGATTGAGTCTATGATACGAGCATCGCGGATGAGCACTTCATACCAGTGCAGTGTGAAGCCCTTCCAGATAGTGGCTGCCACCACCCTGCCGCCTTCAATCACGGTCGCCTTATTGAAGGAGAAGACTATCAGCACGAGAATCGGCACGTACAGAAAGACAAACATCAGGATAGCGTTGGCAGAAAGGAAGCGCGATCCTAGGGTGGTGAGGAGGTGCCCTCTGGTAGGCTTGCGGGTCCTGGTCCGTTGTAGAGCCAACTCGCTCACACTGTCTTGCCCCCGGTGCGGAAATAGACCATGGTGGCCAGAAGCACGGTCACCATGAGGATGAAGCCCACAGCTGATCCGAATGGCCAGTCACGCACCTCCAAGAACTGTTGCTGCAAGAGGTTGCCGATCATCATCGCTTTGGCCCCGCCCAACAAGTCCGGTGTGACGTATGCCCCTAGCGAAGGGATGAAGGTGATGATGGCCCCAGCCACGATACCTGGCAGGGTCAGAGGAAGGACCACTCGCCGAAAAGCAGTCAAAGCGTTGGCTCCCAAGTCCTGAGCGGCCTCCACCAGAGAGAAATCCACTTTCTCAATGGACGCGTAGAGGGGCAACACCATGAAAGGAAGATATCCGTAGAAAAGGCCAATGATCACAGCATTCTGATTGAAGAGGAGGGGAAGGGGCTCGGTGATAATCCCTGTCAACATCAATAGGGAGTTGATCAGACCCGAGTCCCTGAGGATGATCATCCAGGCATACGTGCGCACCAGGAAGTTCGTCCAGAACGGTACCATGACCAAGAGAAGAAGCATATTTCGCCAGCGCTTGGGTCGTCTGGCGATGAAATAGGCGAAGGGATAGCCGAACACGAGACAGAGGACGGTATTGGCGGTGGCGATCCAAACCGATCTGACGAAGATCTTGAAGTAGATGGGGTCTATGAATCGGGTGTAGTTGTCTAGGTTCCAGTCGTAGACCACACTCCCCATCGGCCCCCGCTTGCCCAGGCTCACCAGGAGGACTATCACCAAAGGCAAGAGGAAGAACACTAGAAGGTAGACCGCCGAAGGCGACAGGAGCCCCAGAACCTGCACGTTCTTGCTCCGCCGCATACGCTCCATCAGGGAGAGCACGTACTTGCCCATGGATGTCTACCCGCCGCCCACGGTGGTCAATCAGGGAGGATTAGTGCACTCTCAGGGTGCCAGAAGAGAAACGCCATCGCCCCTTCATCGACCTCCACTCTCAGCGAAGGAGCTATGTTCTGCTCGCGCACGCGCACGGACTGCCCTGAATCCAGACGGACCACATAGTTCGTGTCAGTTCCGATGTAGACCACGCTTTCTACTGTACACTGGCAGCAGTTGCCGCCCGCCGCGGGCTGCTCTTTCTGGATGCTGATCTTCTCTGGTCGCAGTGCTACGGTGACCTTGTCACCCGAAGCGAGTTCCTTGGCGCTCCGGCCCTGCATGGGAGCCATGCCTGGCACCTCCAGCTCCACGTAGTCACCATCCCACTTCAACACTGTGCACTCTAGGAAGTTCGTCTCACCGATGAAGTCCGCCACGAAGCGCGAAGATGGCCTCTCGTAGATATCAGTCGGTGTGTCTACCTGAAGGACCTTACCTTGGTCCATCACGGCGATTCGATCTGACATGGTCAGAGCCTCTTCCTGATCATGGGTAACGTAGACGAAGGTCAAGCCCAAACGATGCTGCAGGCTCTTCAACTCCAGCTGCATCTCCTTGCGTAACTTGAGGTCCAGGGACCCAAGAGGCTCGTCCAGCAGCAGGACCTCGGGTCGATTGATGAGCGCTCGAGCCAGAGCCACTCGCTGTTGCTGACCGCCAGAAAGCTGATCGGGGCGGCGTCCTCCAAAGCCAGGGAGTCGAACCAGCTCCAGCGCCTCCTCCACCCGGCGAGAGATCTCCTTCTTGGGGACCTTCTTCATTTCCAAGCCGAAGCCGACGTTCTTGGCCACGCTCATGTGCGGGAAGAGGGCATAAGCTTGGAAGACCATATTGGTGTTGCGTTGGAAAGGCGGAGTGAGGCCCATCAGCTGCCCGTGGATATACACGTCCCCCTCCGTGGGGGCCTCGAAACCGGCGACCATGCGGAGTGTGGAGGTCTTACCGCATCCAGAGGGACCTAGCAGCGAGAAGAACTCGCCGTCCCGGATTTGCAGTGACACATCGTTCACCGCCACCACGTCGCCGAAGCGTTTCGTCACGTGGCGCAGTTCCACTGCGATCTTCTCACTCATTCTCGCCCGGACCTGTATCTCCGTTCGCCACGAGCTACCGCCAACAAGTCTGAACTGGCGTGGATCTCATCACCCAGCTCAACATCGCGCTCCCGGCGCGGCGCCCGGCTTAGAAAGGACTCGACGGCACACTCAGTGCGGCTATTCCCGACGGCGATGTGAGCTGCAATCCCTGGCCGCATGGGCTCTGGCTGTTGTCCATGGGGTGACAGATTATACGCAAGCGACGGTGCCCTGTCAACCAGATGGAGCGGCTTGAGCAGGTATGGGTGGCGTAACCTGGTCCGCACGAGCACCGCCGCCCCCAGGTGCGCCGCCTTTGTGCACTGAGAGCCTTGGCGATGCCAGCCCCCCGGTCGAGGCTCGACCACAAGAACGGCCACGGTTGGACAAGTCGCCCACTGGTCGCTATAATCCTTCCTGGTCGGCTTGGGGCGCGGCGACGACAGTCAGCACAGGTGCATCATGGGTGCACTGAGATCTGCGACGTCGGGCGTCCAGGCCCCCGGCGTTTCGCTGTATGATCCACACTAGTCTCTAGGTCTATTCCTTTCCGAGCCTGGAGTTCGATCGCCTGGGATGGAGAGGTCCTCTCGGGGCGGCAGAGCTACAGCGCAGTGACAACCGCAGGAGCCCATCATGGCAGGCCAGTTCTTGAGCCTGGAAACACTGCTGGCGATCCCGTATGTGCAGCCCGACGAATGGTTCGATCTCTCACCGAGCGGCGCAGAGGTGGCCTTTGCCTATAACCTCAGCGGACAGTGGGAGATCTTCCTCACGAAGCTGGACGGCTCTGCCGTACCCTGGCAGATCACCACCGGTCCGGGGGGCAAGTTCTGTCCGCGCTGGTCACCAGACGGTCAGCGACTGGCCTACGTGCTGGATCTGGACGGTAGCGAAGAGTTCGATATCTGGGTCTATCACCTCGCCACAGAAGCCCACTTCAACCTGACGGCAGATTCACCAGATGCCATTCTGTCTGAGTACACCTGGTCGCCGGACGGCTCACGCATCGGCTTCATCTCCAACCGCTCCGGGTGTTTCGACACCTATGTTATGCTTGTGCCCTCCATGGACCCGGCCGTCGCGACTTCAGCCCCGTCCCTCACTCCTCAGCGCGAGGCCAGCATCGTCTTCAGCTCACCTTGCCCCGACCGCAGCGTGCACTGGTCTCCCGATGGTCGCCGGCTTGCCATCACGTCCAAGGCCAGCGGCCAAGACTGGGAGACCTTCATCGTGCCTGTTGAGGGAGGCGAGCCACACCTGATAGCTCAGGCAAGAGCGCCCATGCACGCCCGGCACCCTTGCTGGTCCCCTGACGGCAAACGCGTCGCCTTCGCCGCCAACCCAGGTCAGTACTTCGACATTGGCATCTACGAAATGGAGTCGGACCGGATAGCCTGGGTGACGGAAGGAGAAGTGGACAAGAAGAATCCCGCCTGGTCGCCCGACGGCGGACAGTTGGCGTACGTCGTCAGCCGCGGCCCCGTGACGAATCTTGCGGTGCTGGATCTGGAATCCCAGACGCAGGCGATCTATGAGGTCGGTCCCGGGATGCACCACCAACCCCGCTTCACGACCGATGGGGCGCATCTGGTCTTCCTCTTCGAGAACCCCTGCCATCCTTGTGACCTGTGGCTGCTCTCGTTGAGCGACGGTGGTCTACGGCAATTGACCGATTCGCTACCCCCCGACCTTGGGGAGGCCAGCTTTGCCGTGCCGCAATCTATCGTCTACCCCAGCCTTGATGGGCATGACGTCCCTGCCCTGCTCTATCGCGCGCCCGGTCCGGGGACGGACAGACCCGCTGTGGTCTATGTGCACGGTGGTCCTGATTGGCTGACAGAGGTCACTTGGCGCCCACTCGTGCAGCACATGGTCGGCCGGGGATG
>JBAVWD010000572.1:0-1802 GCA_049697655.1 Anaerolineae bacterium
GCCGTGGTAGGCGTGGCTGCTGGTGCTGGCGGCTCCGTAGGCACCTCGGTCGCAGCCGGGGGTGGGGGTGCCGGCGTACCGCACCCGATCAACCCCACCAACAGAGATCCAACGAGCAACAGGCTGAATAGGCACATGCTTCGGTATCTCATTAGTTTCCTCCTTTAGGTACTCCTCTCCTTCGCTTGATGGTCAGTTTCTCGAAAGACTCGACCTCTGCCATATTCTCTAATATTAGTCACCTCCTCTCTCTACACTGATAAGCACTCCTTGGCCTTTGCACAGCTGCCGCACGCTGCGCTTGACCTCCAATAGCCATGACCATGAACGCAACTGTGTCGCCGTCTTCCAAGACAGCTTCCTGTCTTTGTGCCGTAGCGATGAGCTTGCCGTTCAACAGAAAGACCACGTGCCTTTCATCTATCCGCGCCAGTAGTTCGCCCTCTCGAGCGGAGGACCGCAGACTGTCCCAGACCTCTGACACCGTCGTACCTCGAGAAACCGACCTGGTGTCAGCATCCCAACCACTGGCCTTGGGTCCAAAGCCGAATAGACGCAGTCTGATGTTGGGCATCTGCTCTCCCTACTCAGCGGCACAATCCCCGCACAGTTCGAGCAAACCCAGGGTCTCCAATGCCTCGCGGGTCGGGATACCCGTCCCCACATCCCAACCGTGAGCCTCATAGTACTGGTCCAGCAACTGATCGAGCATCTCCTTGTCAGTCACCATTCCCTCCTGTGGACCCTCGGGCACAGGTGTGTTCATCATTCGCCAGGGGAGAGTATCATCGACGCGAAGGGCGCCCTCGCGAACGTTGAAACACCTCTCCAGGGTGACGGTTCTGCGACCTGCCCTCATTAGCTGCTCCTCGCTGAACTCCACCCCGAGGGCATGGCAGAACAACTGGGACATGTTCCGCGGGTTGACGGCGTAGGCGGCAGTCGATGTGAAAACGCAGAACCCCAGAGCATCGCTGGCTGCATAGCAGTCCTCGTGCCAGAGCACGATGTCGGCACGCTTCTCAAGAAGTGTGGGGTCCGCAAGCTTTTCGTCCCCGGTGATCTCCTTGATCAGTGCTCGTGCCTCCTCCGTGATGCCGAACTCGGCAAAGCACTCGGTCATCAGATGGTCCGGCCCCCTTGGGTTGACGGCGAAGGCCAGGGCATAGCTCTTGGCCATTCGCGTATCCACGCCCGATTGCTCCAAACCCTTGGCCTGGATGGCCCATTTCCAGGAGTCGCCTCCCACTTCCTCAGCAGCCTGCTTGGCGCCATTGGCCAGCAGATCACCCAGCAGACCCTCTCGGAGGGCTATACGGCGAATCAACTCCAACTGACTCTCCGCGTTGCCAAAATGCAAATCCAGGTTATCGGCCTGCTTGCCCTTGATGACCCCCTTCTCGTAGCACTCCATGGCCCAGGAGATGACGTGTCCGACCGAGATCACGTCCATCCCATAGTCGTTGCATAGCTGGTTGCCCTTGATCACCGCCTCTGTGTCTATGATGCCGCACTCTGCGCCCAAGGACATCACGGTCTCCAATTCAGGTCCCGAATCTCGCACCTCTCCGTACTTATGCTCCAGGGTACGCACGAATCGATGGCAGGCGGTCGAGCAGGAGAAACAGGACTCGCGCCCTGTCAAATAACCCTCGTCCTCCATGTATTGGCCGCTCAGCTTTTCCGCCTGGTCGATTCTGACCTGGTTGAAGTTGTACGAGGGAAGCATCTTCATCTCGTTAAGATCGGGGAGGGAACCAGATGTGCCCCATCTGTGGAGAGTATTGCTGCCCGCATCCTGG
>JBAVWD010000573.1:0-1517 GCA_049697655.1 Anaerolineae bacterium
CCCTGGCGGTGCCGCTCCTCCTCACGGTGGATGATGGCCGCCACCTCCGGGTCCCACTGGTCGAGAACGCTCATGTCCTATCCTTTGGCTCCGTTAGGCTAAGAAGCGGGGCACCCTGACAGCTCAGGACTGCCCCCTGGGGACGTTGGCTCAAGTCTATTCGACGCCCTGCCCAAGGTCAACGCTGCTCCCCAAGTGCGATCACCCTTGTATCTTGCCCCACAGGGGGAGGGGACGGGGACGCCTCCCAACGGTGGTCTTGGTGAGACGGATGTATCCTCTCTTTGACTGGGGGATTAGAGGCGTGGCAGGCCGAATCATCCTTGGTCCAACAAGACCGCGGCTCAGCTGGGTCGCCACGCCTCTCCCACCTGCCGGAGCCCGAACAGTTGATGGGGCTAAAGAAGCCCGTATCGTGCAAGGCTGGGCCAGGGCAGGAGAGTTCATTCCAGAGGAGGAGACATGAACCCCGCCAAAGTCTACATCGGGATTGATGTGGCCAAGGACTGGTTGGACGTGGCCCAGCGGCCAGGAGGGGAAGCCTGGCGCGTCTCCAGCGACGAGACGGGCATCGCCACCCTGGTAAAGCGGCTCAAAGGCCTCGGGCCGGCCTTGGTGCTCCTGGAGGCCACTGGTGGTCTGGAGATACCCGCCGTCGCGGCCCTGGCCGCCGCTGGTCTTCCCGCCGTGGTCGTTAACCCCCGCCAGGTGCGGGAGTTCGCCCGGGCCACCGGCCGCCTGGCTAAGACCGACGCCATCGATGCTCAGGTCTTGGCTCAGTTTGGTGAAGCGGTGCAGCCGGAGGTGCGCCCCTTGCCCGATACCGCTACCCGGGAACTTGCGGGCCTCGTTGCCCGCCGCCGGCAGCTCATCGAGATGCTGACGGCGGAGAAGAACCGTCTCCGGGTGGCCACCAGGAAGGTGCGGCACAACATCGAGGCCCATATCCGCTGGCTGGAGAGGGAGCTTCTGGACTTGGACGGCGGGCTGGGCGAGGTCATTCGCTCCAGTCCGGTCTGGAGGGAGCAGGACAACCTTCTCCGGAGCGTTCCTGGAGTGGGACCTGTCCTCTCCTCTGTCCTCCTGGCAGACCTGCCTGAATTGGGTAAGCTGAGCCGGAAGGAAATTGCTGCGCTGGTCGGTGTAGCTCCCCTGAATCGAGATAGCGGTCAGTTCCGCGGCCGGCGCCAGGTGTGGGGTGGACGCTCTCAGGTGCGAGCCACTTTGTACATGGCGGCCCTCGTCGCCTCCCGCTACAACCCCGTCATTCGCGCCTTCTACCAGCGCCTCCAGGCGGCCGGCAAGCCCAAAAAGGTGGCCCTCACGGCCTGCATGCGCAAGCTCCTGATCGTCCTCAACGCTGTGGTTCGGGATCATGCGCCTTGGCAAACCATGGATCTAACCCTTGACCTGAAAGACAGTTGCTGAGCCTGTCGAAGGGCGAGCGGGGCCTTCTTCAGCGCTGGCGGCGGCTAGAGCGGCGGCATCTGCTCCCGGAAGCGGGGCCAGGTGTTGAC
>JBAVWD010000574.1:0-2478 GCA_049697655.1 Anaerolineae bacterium
TTGTTCCGGAGTTCGACGCCGAAAGCCAGGCCCTCCTGGCACGTAACCCCTTCGACGAACGATTCGGGCGTCGTGTCGCCTTCCTGGCAGCCAGCCAGCCACTCCACGGCCTGACCGCCGACCGCACGGAGTTCCTCGGCTGTCAGGGGAGTCTGAGTAGCCCCGCCGCCCTGAACAGGGTCGGGCTGGCCAGCGCCGTCGAAACTGGCCTCGACCCCTGCGCGGCCATCCAACTGCACGTCGATCTGGCTCCTGGTGAGGCGAAAGAGGTGTTCTTCCTGCTGGGCCAAGGTGCTGACCGGCGAGAGGCCCTGCAACTGATCAAGCGCTTTCAGGATCCAGCTCAGGTGGAGGCCGCCTGGGCGGCGACTGGCGAGTATTGGGATGGTCTGCTGGGCACCGTCACGGTGAAGTCGCCCGATCCAGCCATGAACCTGCTCTTGAACCGTTGGTTGCTCTACCAGACGCTGGCGTGTCGCCTATGGGCGCGTTCTGCGCTGTACCAATCGAGCGGCGCCTTCGGCTTCCGGGATCAGTTGCAGGACGTGATGGCCTTGATGCATGGCGCGCCTCAGTTGGCACGAGCACATATCCTGTTAGCAGCTGCCCACCAGTTCGAGGAAGGAGACGTGCTCCACTGGTGGCACCCCCCTTCTGACACTGGAGTGCGGACCCGCATCTCGGATGACCTGCTTTGGCTTCCCTACGTGACCGCCCACTATATGACCACCACGGGGGATGCTTCTATCCTGAACGAGAGAGTGCCCTTCTTGAAGGGTCAACCTCTCGAGCCGGAGGAGCAAGAACGCTACGGCAGCTATGAGACCGCGGCTGAGAGCCATACCTTGTATGAGCACTGCCGCCGGGCCCTGCAACGGGGCACAACCTCTGGGGCGCACGGGCTGCCACTCATCGGGACCGGCGACTGGAACGATGGTCTGAACCGTGTGGGCATTCAGGGTCGAGGTGAGAGTGTGTGGCTGGCCTGGTTCCTCTACGCCACCCTGATGCGTTTCTCTCCATTCTGCGCCTTGATGGATGATGAGGGACAGGCCGCGACGTATCGCGAGCAGGCGGAGAATCTGCGCCAGGCCCTGGAGGCCAACGCC
This sequence comes from Anaerolineae bacterium, assembly GCA_049697655.1. Classification (GTDB taxonomy): domain Bacteria; phylum Chloroflexota; class Anaerolineae; order UBA7937; family B3-Chlor; genus JAUVXJ01. Next base: position 1,110 of record JBAVWD010000574.1, read on the forward strand.
TGGGACGGCGACTGGTACCTGCGCGCCTACTATGACGATGGAACGCCCTTGGGTACGGCGCAAGACGTTGAGTACCAGATCAGCTCCATCGCTCAGGCTTGGGCCGTCCTGTCTGGGGCGGCTGACCCTGCCCGCGCGGCGCAGGCCATGGAGGCCGTTGCTGAACGCCTCGTGGACAACGAGGCAGAGCTGATGTTGCTCTTTAGCCCGCCCTTCGACAAGACGCCGCGAGATCCGGGCTACATCAAAGGCTATCCGCCAGGGGTGCGGGAGAACGGCGGGCAGTACACCCACGGAGTCCTGTGGACCGTGTGGGCGTTCGCGCAGCTAGGCCAGGGAGATCGCGCTGAAAGGCTATTCCGGCTGCTCAATCCCATCTATCACGGCGCGAATGGGGAACACGTCGCTCGCTACCGGGTCGAGCCATATGCGGTGCCGGCAGACGTATCAGGAGTGGCTCCCCACGCCGGCCGCGGCGGCTGGACCTGGTACACAGGATCCGCTGGCTGGATGTATAGACTTGGACTGGAGGCCATCCTGGGTCTGAGACGGGAGGGGGATGTTCTACGCATCACGCCCTGCATCCCCAAGCACTGGCCAGGCTACGAGATCCAGTACCAGAACGGCGAAACGTTTTATGGGATCTCAGTGCAGAACCCCAGCGGCGTCAACCAAGGCGTGAAGCGCGTTGTGCTGGACGGAGAGGTATTGCCCGGAGCGGATATCCCTCTGCTTCGGGACGGCGGGACCCATTACGTGCAGGTGGAGATGGGTTGAGAACAAGCCATCGGTCTGGAGAGTCCACCGGCCTTCTTGTAGCAAAGCAAAAGGCTCCCCTTCGACAGGAGAGCCCGACAGTCAAAGACGTGCAGAAAGCCTAGCGACTGAGTATCCCGCACGGTAGTAGGGCGGGTGGGATTTGAACCCACACCCGGGTTACCCCGGAACGGATTTTAAGTCCGTAGCGTCTACCGTTCCGCCACCGCCCCACGCCTATTGTAGCGGACTCCTCGCGCCCCACGCAACCCTGGCCCGGCGGGACAGCAGCGGCAACCGTAATGGCCCTCACAAGACAAGTGGCCGATGGTCCATCAGATGACCACCAGCCACCAGTCGATCAGAGGTGACGGCCGGACTCGAACCGGCGATTGGGGTTTTGCAGACCCCTGCCTTGCCACTTGGCCACGTCACCACACACTATGGAGCGGAAGACGAGATTCGAACTCGCGACCCTCTCCTTGGCAAGGAGATGCTCTACCGCTGAGCCACTTCCGCCCAAGCCAAGGTGCCGAGGAGCAGAATTGAACTGCTGACACCATGATTTTCAGTCATGTGCTCTACCAACTGAGCTACCTCGGCAGCCTCACAC
>JBAVWD010000575.1:0-3157 GCA_049697655.1 Anaerolineae bacterium
CCCTGGCGGTGAGCGCCCCCAGCACCAGACTCAGTTCCTCTGTGTTCTCCGGCAGGAGCGACTCCAGTTCGGCAAGCTCAGAACTGGCCTCGACTGCCAGAGACATGCCATAGTCACCGAATTCTGAGCCTCCCTGTCCTCCCTCGGCGCCAAAGGTGGTGGGCACGACCGTGGCTGTCGCGACGGCGCCTGCGCCTTCCAGACCGATCATCTCGCGGATCTGGCGCGACAGATTCTCCACCTCTAGCATGCCTGCTCTGAACCGCTCCACCGACTGGGAGAGGCCCGTGACCTCCTCCTGTTGAGCGAGAATAGTGAGACGCATCTCCCGTTCCCGACCCTCGTGTACGGTCTGCTGCTCGGCCAGTCCCCTTATCTGGGCGCCTAGGCTGTGGTTGCTGAGGGCCAGGTAGAAGAGGCCAACCAGCAACAGTAGCAGCAAGGCCACAGACATAGGAACAAGCCACAGGGGGATCTGCAAAGCCAGAGGAGGGCGCTCAGAATGAGGCACGATCATGAGAGTCACTGATCGCGTCTCTCGCTTACGTGTCACTGTGGGCATTCTCCTGCAGTCTGCGCCTGGGCCACGTTGGCGCGGAAGCATGCCTCCGGCCGCACGGCCCCCTGGGAGAGCCTCGTGTAGATGACGAGAGTACAGAGGAGTATACTACAAACGGGAGTCTTTGTCAACGTCGCTCTCGTGGGCCCGCCCGATGGCCTCTTTCTCTTCCACGGATAGGGTGTATGTCGAATCCCACTTCTCGACGGGTTTGGCGTAGAGACGAGACTCGCCACGCCCCTGAAGAGAACTGAGCACGACCCCGCTGCCCTCATCGTCAAGCAGAGCGACGGCGAAGCTTTGCTCACCGCCGAGGCCTTCGAAAGCGTTGAAACGTACCAGCCCCAGCCGCTGCAAGCTCCTTCTGAGTTTCATTCCCACACGATCCGCGCCTGTGGTCAACTGTTCAGCAGTGGAGGCCGTTAGACGCAGCTGCTCCCCGTACATCGTGAGCAATTCCCCCAGGTCCTCTCCGCTGGCGCCGGTCAGAAGCGCAGCGTACCTGCGGCGCAACTTACTCACTCGTCTATGCAGTACGGCCAGCCAGAGGAGTGAGAGAAGCACCAGAAGAAGCGCGATGAGCCACAAATAGGGGCCGTAGTTGCTGTAGAATGTGAATAAGGGTTCCACTTCCCATCACCTCGAGATCGGCCCGGCGCCGGGCACAAGTTTTACTATCTTACTCTCGGCAGCGCGGATAGTCAATCATGTCATTGACATTGCGTGCTGCCTGGAGTACGATAGATCATAGCATTCTTTGACTGGATACTCTAGGACGGGAGCCATGATCACCGAACCAGCAGGCCAGGTTGACAACAACATCATGGTGGTGGACGACGAGAGGCTGGTGAACGCTATCCTGGCACGCTACTTGTCCCAGGTGGGTTACTCGTGCGTCACGGCCCAGAGCGGGGCAGAGGCACTGGACAAGCTGGAGGTACACCCCTGCGCCCTTGCCCTCTGTGACGTGAGGATGCCGGGCATGGACGGCATAGAGCTTCTGAAGCGGATGAAGCAGCACGACGCGGAAATCGCGGTGATCATGGTTTCCGCGGTGGACAACCGAGAGGTGGCCGTGGAGGCCATGCGCGCGGGGGCGTACGATTACGTCATGAAGCCCTTCCATTTCGATGAGGTACTGATCAGCGTCCAGAGGGCTCTGGAGAACCGTCGGCTGGTCCTGGAGAGGAAGGAGTACCAGCGAGAGCTCGAGAGAAAAGTGGAGGAGAGGACCAGGGAACTGGCAGAGAAGAATGAGGAGTTGCAGCGACTGTTCATCAGTGCCATAGAGAGCATCGTTCTCGCGCTCCAGGCCAAGGACGAGTACACAGAGGGCCATTCCCGACGAGTGTCGGTCCACGCGACGGCCATTGCCAGAGAGATGTCACTGCCCGGAGGGGAGGTGGAGAACATCGGTATGGCAGCACTACTCCACGACATCGGCAAGGTGGGCACCAAAGAAAGCATCCTGAACAAGCCGGGCAAGCTGACCGCAGAGGAGGGCGATCACATAAGGTCGCACCCGCTCATCGCGGCCAGCATCCTGGAGCCTATCACCCCCCTGGCGGAGGTGATAGCCTACATCAAGCACGTGCACGAGGCGTACGACGGCGGGGGCTACCCTGATGGCTTGACTGGGGACGAAATCCCATTGGGGGCGAGGATCATCGCCGTTGCCGATGTCTTTGATGCCATGACTTCGCCCCGGCCATACCGTCCGGCCATCGAAGAGAAGGTCGTGCTTGATCATCTGAGAGAGGAAGCTGGCAAGCAGTTCGACCCAACGGTGGTGGAAGCTTTCCTGAAAGTGTACCGGCAGGCGGGGCGATCCTAGTCCGTTTCCCTGACCTGGTGGAGTCAGCAGAGAGCCACCCTTCCCGTTCGGAGGGTGGCTCTCCGTACGTCACACCAGGAATTCGTGTCTCAAGGGGCCAGTCGCCGCGAGCATCGTTCGGCCCACCCTGGCGTCGCGACCTTGAGCCTCCCAGCGAATTCAGCCTGTAAAACGGCGAACGGTCTTCAGGAGACAGTCCGAGGCGACTGGCTTACCGAGCCGTAAGTTAATAGGACGGCGAGACTCATCTGGCAGCAGGGCAGCGTGGTCGCCGCTGTCGATTCCCTCATGTCCGGAGTTCCTGCAAGACCAGCTCGACCACCTCCGGCACCGCGGCGGCGACCGCAGGGGTCAGTTCCTCCCCGAAGGTCTCCGTGTCTGCAGCTTCGACGGCAAGAATCACGATCTCCTTGGGGATATCCTTGCGCAGTCGCCGGCCCAGCTCCAGGGCGGTGGCCAGAGTGACGTCATGGGTGGAAGCGGCGCGAACGTTCCCATGGAATTGGTCGGGGGAGAGGCGGTGGATCTGGCCTGGCTGGCCCGCTGCGGTGTGGATGGCGTCGACGAGGATCACTCTGTCGTAGCCCAGGACCAGTTCCAGCAGACCTAGCCCCCCTACGCTAGCCTGATCCACGATCACGTCCTCTCGATCAAGGCGCCTTCTGACCTCCTCCGCCACGATGATTCCCACCGCGTCGTCGGTTAGGATGGGGTTACCCAGGCCTAGAACGAGTATCTTCAACTGTGTATGCCCGCCGCGCGCC
>JBAVWD010000576.1:0-3039 GCA_049697655.1 Anaerolineae bacterium
GGAACGTGAGCCAAACTACCTTCAGAGAGTGAAGGGGTTGCGCACCACCAAACCTTCGTTGACCTGGAGATCTGCCTGCAAATCCTCAGAGTAGACGATGCTCGCGCCACCATGGATCGCCGCAGCGAGGATTAGGCTATCCCAGAATGACAGCGACAAGCGCCCACGCAGTTCTGAAGCGCCAACTTGCACCCCCTGATCAAGAAGGACGACCGGATATCGACGATAGAAGGATTGAATAAGCTCCCGTATCTCCGCTTCTGGAATCTGTGCTTTCTTCAATAAGTTGACACAGACCTCATTGATCACCTGGCTGCTTACGAGGAGCGACCTTTCGTTGTCCTGCAGCAACTGCCGCGCCATTTTCGATTTGGCCGCATCCGAGCCGGCGATGAAAGCGTAGAGCCAGACGTTAGTGTCAACAAAGCAGAGAGTGGGCTCGAGGTCAGCTTCGCTCATGGATCTCATCACGACCAAGAGGAACGAAATCGTCAACGCGGAGGGGGTTTGCCAGTATGCGCTCAATAAAATCGGCAGCAGGCTGTTGCTCTGGCAGGTAGATGATGACGCGAACGGGGCTATCGCTCGCCTGCTCGTGCAGACGCCGGCGGTATCGCTTGGGAACCCGAATGGTGCCGTCCTCGATCTTGGTCTGGAACTCTATGGTATACATCGGTCTAGCCCCCTCATCCCCCGCCATTCCTCAGTCGTATTGTAGCACAACTCCCCTCATACTCAAAGTCCAACCATCTGCCTCCCGCCCGATACAAGGAACCGGGGGCTACGCCGAGGCCAGGATCAGAGGTTCCATGACTCCCGCCAGCCGCGGCCCGACATTCTCGATGCTCTCCAGGCTTCTGCGCCCCATCTGCCCGTAGATCAGCCCCACGTACTGCTCCACCCAGTCATTGGCAGCCGCGCCCCCGCGTGTTCGGTGTCGTTGCCGCCTCGGCCGTACTGCAGGATGGTGTCGGGGTCTGGCGTGCCCAGGTCAATCTGCGTGTCGTCGCTGTCGGTACCGGAGTTGAAGATGCGCCCAGCGGCTGGATGGCTGGCCCGTGGCGCTGGCGCAGCCCACCAAGGACATGGCCGCCAGCAACAAGAGCACAACACCCCTCATGGCCTCTCTCCTTCCATCGCAGTCGCCAGATACCTGTCGAAGAAGCCCAACACCCTATCCCGATACTCCTCCGGGTAGACCTGGTCCACCCGGCGGTGTCCCGCCCCTGGCGCAATCCATAGCTCCTTCGGTTCCCCGGCTGCGTCGTATAGACGTCGCACCTCCTCCACCGAAACGTAGGGGTCTTCCTCACCATGGATCAGGAACAGGGCGCGCGGAGCGATCTTGTCCACCCACCGCAACGGATCGCTTTGCTCCAGGTCCCCTCCCACCCGCCTTCCGGCCAACCAGAGGATGGAAGGTCCCAGGGCGCGGACCAGCCAGCGGGGCACACCACGCTCCTCCGCCCCCCGCCCCAAAGCCCTCCGCACCATCACGAATGCGCCGTCGGCCACCACTGCCGTAATCGCCGGGTTTTGGGCAGCCGTGCTGATGCCCACCACGGCTCCCAGGGAGAAACCCAGCACACCCACCTTGGGGATGCCCTTGCTCTGAAGCAGGTCTATGGCCCCCAGCAGGTCCTTCCGTTCGTGATAGCCAAAGGAAGTGTAATCCCCCTCCGAGCGGCCGTGGCCGCGGAAGTCGAAGAGGAAGCAGTTGTAGCCGGCCTCCCGCAACCAGGGGACGTACTTGAGATCGGGGTCCTTGCTGCCGAACCGTCCGTGGCCGAAGACGATGGTCCCCTTGGACCCTGCTGCCCAGTCGCTGCTTTCCTCTGAATAGGTGGTGACTGCTTCCGCCGGGATGAACCAGCCGTGCAGGGTGAGGCCGTCGCGGCTGGGGAAGAGGACCTCGGTGAAGGGCAGACCGTACTCGGTGGGGCTGCTCGGCTCGTCGGGCCTGGGGGACTTGATCAACTCCGTTGACCACCGCCAGGACACCGCGCCCAACAGGATGAATAGCAGCAGGACTACTAGTCCGAGGATTGCCAGCGCAGGAAGCATGTGAAACACCAGTCTGCCGGAAAACGTTTGCTCACACCGCCACGCGTTCTAGTTCGGAAACAGGCGAGGAACCCGCTTCGCGTACTCGTCGTACTCCTCCCCGAAGTGGGCCGCCAGTTCCCGGTCCTCCAGAATCGAGAGCACCCACAGTGCCAGGGTGAGCAGCGCCCAGTTGGCGCCCAGGGAATGTGCATAGCCGCCCGCGGCGAATTGAGGGAACCGGTTCGGGTTGAACAGAAGTATGCCGAAGAAGGTCACCCCGATGGCGGAGAGGAACTGCGGATGGCGCACCAGGGCATAAGGCCCCTTGGTGATCAGCCTATCGTCCAGGCGCCGGAACAGAAACGACTGCCGCACTCCCAAGACCGCCACAGACCAAGCGCCGAAGGCCAGACAGAGCACAATAGCCGCCCAGCACAGCACCTCCGTCCAGTTTTCCAAGGGCAGCCAGCCCACACTCCCCACAGAAAGCATGGTGTACTCGGGGCCGGGCGAATACAGGGCCAGCCAGCCCGCGCCGATGAGCAGGATGCCCAGCGGTCGGACTACCGCAGAGAGTACGTAGAATCTGGAACCCCACCGCGTGGCCAGTTGGTGCGTGTACCGTGTGGCCCACAAACAGACCACCCCGCTCAGCCAGACCAGCGGCGCCCACTCATGTAACGGCGCCAGCGCTCCAACGTAGATGGGAAAGATGGGAGGGAACATGGTGTCGCCGCAACCTCCTCCTGTTGTCGCGCCCATCGCCTGCAGCAGGGCCCTCAGCGACGCAACCGACCTCGCAGGGCATTATACCCCGGCAACCTCACCGTGACAACGGCACAGGCCATTGTAATCAGGGGGCAGCGACGCTAGAATAACCCCCGGAGAGGACAGATGGACCGTACGCCACCCCTGATCGGAGTCAATTGCCAGTACCAGAGCGACGTCACATACCCCGTGCGCGACCAGATAGGGCTCTACACCCCCTACTAC
>JBAVWD010000577.1:0-3848 GCA_049697655.1 Anaerolineae bacterium
ACCATTCGGCCCTGGCAACCCTTCTCCCACGCTGGCTACCAGGCACCTGAACCTTGTGGGTCAGAGTGGTGTGGGTAGGAAAGGAGAACATCTGCAGCTAATGGTCGAAGACGATCATGGAGCGCAGGCCAGGGTCATCTGGTGGCAGGGGACTAGCTGGTCTCTTCCGGAGGGACGTTTCGACCTGGCATATGTGGTCCGGGCCAGCGACTACCGTGGCCAGCGGGAGGTCCAGATCGAGTGGGTGGACGCCCGCCCCGTCGTGTCCGAGGCCGTGAAGCCTGTTGTCGTGATGGTGGCGGCAGTGGTGGACTACAGGACGAAGCTCAACGCCAGACAGCTACTGGAGCAACTCAGGTCGCAGGACGGCTTGCAGGTGTGGGCCGAGGCTGGGTCCAAGAGAGAGGTAGGTGGCCTGGACCGAGACGAACTGGTACCGTCGAAGAGATTGGCGATCTGGACCACCCCCCCAGGCTCCCGGGAGCTGAGGGGCGTATTGAGGAAGGTATCTCCGGAGACGGTGTACCTCTTCGGGATCGATCCGGGCCTTGATGAGCCCCAGCCATTCCTTCGGAGGCTGGCGGGGCTGGTCAAGAGGGCGCTCAGCTACCATGAGGGCAGCGTCGCGGTCTCCACCCTGGCCGCTGCCACGGCCCAGCGCGAGGCCACGGTGCGCTTGGGCCTGGACTCGCTGGTGGAGCGCGGACACATCGCCATCGTGGATGAGGAGGCCGACGAGATACAGCTGGCCCCGGGCAGTGGGATCCCGGGCAAGGAAGTCGAGGGCGCGATGGCGAGGCTGCGGTCCCTCCTTCGGGAGACTGCTGCCTACCGCAAGCACTTCTCCAGAGCGCACGAGGATGCCCTTCTGAGCTTCTGACAAAGCCATGTGGCGGCCCGCACCCTGTCACATTCGGCGGTACACTGTGTGGAGGTCGGCGCCTCACCTGCCGAACAGGGTCGGCCTGCATCGCGAGTGTCTCGCAATTGGCCGCTCACGACGGCTTGCGGGGCCCGCCTCCTCTGTGGTAGAATGGCTGTGTATGCGCTTCAGGACTCGATGCTGGGGGAGGGTGTAGAGGATGCTGCAAGACGCTATGGCAAGAATAGGTCGGACGGCGATTATTGGCAGCGTGGCGGGTCTGGTGGTTGGTTGTCTGCTGGGCTGGATAGTGCTGGGCTGGCTTGTGTTTCCGGTCACCTGGACGAACGCGGATCCTTGGGACCTGAGGCCAGAACAGAAGGAGGCCTATATCCTCCTGGTCGCCGAGTCCTACGGCGTTAATTCGGACGCCCAATTGGCGCAAGAGCGGATGGGGGGCTTCGACCAGGGCGAGCTGACCGACATGCTGGCCAAGCTCATCGAGGAGAATCAGCAGGCTGGGAAGTCCGACACCAAGCGCCAGCTGCAATACCTGGCCACGGCACTCGAGATCTCTCCAAGTGTGAGTACCCCCAGCCCTGAGCCGACTGCGGCAACGGTAACGGCTCGCGTGATGTCCTCAGTGCGCTCGCTCGTGCCCATCTGCGGGTTGGCCCTTGTACTCCTGGTGGTCGTGGCCTTGATTTCCGTGATCGTGTTCCGCATCCTACAGCAGCGAGCCGCAAGAGGGCCTGCTCGGGTGCCCAAAGAAAGAGCCGTTGGTCTGGAAGGGGCCCCAGAGGCCATGCTCGGTCGGTTCCACACGACCTACGCCTTTGGGGATGATGGTTACGATACGTCGTTCAACATCGAGACTCACGGTCCTGAGGGCGAGTTCCACGGGGCCTGTGGGATTGGCTTCTCCGAGGTTCTGGGCGAGGGCAGCCCGGACAAGATAGCGGCCTTCGAGGTATGGATCTTTGACAAGACGGACATGGACAACGTGCAGACGGTGACCAAGGTGCTGATGAGTGAGTTTGCCTTCCACAGCGACGTGCTGCGCGAGAAGATGAAGGATCGCGGAGAGGCGGTCCTGGCGCAGAAGGGACAGACGATCATTATCGACGCCGTGGGGCTGCAGCTCAGGGCCGAGGTCGTGGACTTCCAGTACGGGGATGATCCGTCTCTGCCGCCCAACAGCCACTTCGAAAGCCTCACCACCCAGCTGGTGCCGGCTTTCAGGAGTTGAGGCGGCAGAGGGCCAGCGTCACTGACTGCTTCGCACGTGGATTCGCGGGGAGGAGTTGACTCTGCCCAGATCAGATGCGTATCCCGGCTGACCAAGGGGCCAGCGTGGACGGAGGGCCCGCTGAGGCTGGCAGAGAACACAGGAACAAAGGTTCTTCGGGAGGCGGCATGACGATTGGCATGCGTGCCTCCTTTTCGTTTTGTAGACTGCATACGGAAGGCGGCTGTAGAGGGCGTCGGTCCGACCTGGTACGGATGGGCGTGGCCGGAGGCAAAAGGTGCCAGAGGCGGTCCTGCCCAAGCTGCGCCACGTCTTGGAATAAGGCACCATCGCCCCCTGGTGGAAGACGCAGGGAAACACGGTGGACAATGCGACGTATCTGTGGTGTGGCAGGGGCAGGCTGAGCGAGAGGAGAAGGCGATGAAGACATACATGCCGCAGCGCAACCAGCTTTGGGAGGTGACGAGGACTCTGGTGGATGCCGCCATGGGTCGGGAGCAGGCCGACCTCGTGGTCCGGGGTGGGTCCCTGGTCAATGTCCATACCGCGGAGATCCTCGGTGGCGTCGACGTGGCGGTGAAGGCTGGGCGTGTGGCTCTTGTGGGGCAGGCGGAGCATATGATCGGCCAAGCGACGAAGGTCATGGACGCCTCGGGGTATTACTTGCTGCCTGGTCTGATAGAGGGACACGTGCACATCGAGAGCAGCATGATCACGCCCACCCAGTTCGCGCGAGCCGTCCTCCCCCACGGAACGACAGCTGTATTCATCGACAACCACGAACTGGCGAACGTGCTAGGAGTGGAGGGCATCAGGCAGATGATGGAGGAGTGTGAGGGTCTGCCGCTCAAGATCTATCTGGCCATGCCATCCTGTGTCCCGGCGCTCCCGGGCCTGGAGGACGCGGGGGCAGCCATCGGACCGCTGGACGTTGAAGAGGCTATGAGTTGGGAGTGCGTAGCCGCATTGGGGGAGATGATGAACATGCCCGGCGTGCTCAGCGGGGACGAGGCGGTGCATGCCATGCTCGCCGCGACCCTCAAGGCGGGGAAAGTGGTGACCGGGCATTACTCCATCCCCGAGACTGAACGTGGCCTGCAGGGGTATGTCGCCTCGGGGATCAGTTCCTGCCACGAATCCACTCGCAAGGAGGATGCGCTGGCCAAGCTTCGGTTGGGGATGTATGTCATGCTGCGAGAGGGGTCCGCCTGGCACGATCTGAAAGACACGATCCGGGCCCTCACTGAAACCGGCGTGGACAGCCGGCACGCGATGATGATCACAGACGATACTCACCCGGACACGCTGGTGAATGTGGGCCACATGAACCACGTCGTGCGGCGAGCTATCGAAGAGGGGCTGGATCCGGTCCGCGCCGTTCAGATGGCGACGGTCAACGTCGCAGAATACTTCCGCCTGGGTCACGATCTGGGAAGCATCAGCCCTGGCAAGTATGCCGATATCATCTTCGTCCAGGACCTGGACGAGATGCGTGTGGACAAGGTCCTCGTGGACGGCTTCCTGGTGGCCGAGGGAGGCAAGATGGTGGTGGACTTGCCGCCGTTCGACTACCCTGCATCCTTCAGGCACTCGGTACGGCTGCCAAGACCACTGATCGCGGAGGACTTCCACGTTCGCGCGCCTGACGGGGCGCAAGGAGTGCAGGTGCGGGTCATCGAGGTCTCTGAGGCACAGGTGGTGACCAAGCAGGTCCAGATGCGGCGACCGGTAGACGGT
>JBAVWD010000578.1:0-2398 GCA_049697655.1 Anaerolineae bacterium
GCCCTGGCGCAGGGACTGACGATCACACCAGACAAGGACTGCTTCACGTGCGCGGAAGGGGAGCCGAATTTCACCGTTGCGGAGCTTGCCCCCGACAACATCGTCGAGTTCGACGTTGGGGGTCGCAGTGAAGCGGACGAGTTCTTGTGCTTCAACTTCTATCTTGATGGGGTGTACGAAGATGATTGGCAGCACCCCAACGAGCAGTACTACTACATGTGGGCGTATTGCGATGACCAGATTATCTTCTGGGACCACGTGCAAGAGCCCACCGGCGGAGGAGACGCCTCGCCCTCCGACATACATCTGCCATTCGCATATGGGGAGTGGACCGTCGAGGTTTGCCCAGGAATGTGTGAAGACAATGAGGGCGTGAGTCCAGCCCAGGACTGTGCCGAGACCACCGTTCTCTTGGCGGAGGTCTGCCCGGAAGCCGTGGAGTTCGTCCCCGAGCCAGGGTCCATCTTGCTCCTGGGGAGCGGTCTGGCTGGGCTAGCAGGATATGCGGGCCTGCGCTGGAGGACGAGAGAGTAACCGTCTGACTAGACCTTAAGTGTGAAAGGGCTGTCCCCTTGTGGGATGGCCCTTTTCTATTCGCGTGGAGAACCTGCCGCAAGTTGTCAACGGGCGAGCGTAGCCTGTGCGCTCTCTCTATGTCCTTCCCTGCCAGAGCCAAGTATCTCTGTAGTACCGCAAGGCAACTGTGACCCATGAGCGGTGCCCGGTGGGATTGCCCTCCAAGGGTTGACATGGATTCAGAACTGTGCTATACTGTGGGCAATACGATTGGACTCATTGTAGGAGAAGAGGAGGGAGACGCGATGAAGAAGCATTGGCTACGAGGCGTATTGTTGGGTGTGAGTTTGGCCCTGCTCCTGGCAGGCGGGGTGGCCCTGGCCCAGCAACCAGTGCTGGAGGCAGGGTGCGGGACAGCGGTAATAGACGGCATGGTCGGTGGTAGCGAGTGGGCGGCTGCCGTGGAAGTGCCCCTGACGGGTTACTACTTCCAGCCCGAGTGGGATGAGAACGACAACGAGGCCGACCACGCCGCAGGGCTTGGCGAGGTGGATGTCCTCAATGGGATGGACATAGGCAGCGCCTTCGTCATGAACGATGGGCGCTACCTGTACCTGAGCGCAGTGGTGGGAGATCCAGATAGCCTATTGGATCAGTCCAATTGGTTTGACCTCTGGATGGGCTTCGCATTTGAGGACGAGCCAGCCGGTGATCCCGAGAGTTGGATCGACTGCGATTATGACTCACAGACCTGCATGGGTGCTGAGGAGGGGATGTTAGGGTCGGACATAACAAAGAATGAATCGGGTACCTCTTTCGCCAACTGGTTCCTGCCCTTCGACTCGGGGGAAAATTGTGCATGGGAGGATTATCGAGAGTTAGCTGACGGCGTCGTTTATGCCGCAGCACCCCAAGGTAATGAGGCGCACCTGGAGATGCGGGTAGACCTGGAGAACTCCAAGTTGGACAATGTGGGGCCTGGTGCCTGCTTCGACATGAATTGGGTGTACGTCGAAGATATTGGCTGCGACACCGGGAACCCAGACTGTAATTGGGTGGACGACGAGCTCCATGCGCTCGACGCCTACTGGCCCACTGACGGGGAGTGCCCAGTTCTTTGCCTGGACCCGTGCGAGGTGGAGTTCGTCCCCGAGGCAGGGAGCATCGCGCTCCTGGGCAGCGGCCTGATGGGCTTGGCAGGCTACGCTGGCCTTCGCTGGAGGACGAGAGAGTAAGCCTCGTACAACGTGGCTACAAAAGGGCTGTCCCTTCGCGGGATGGCCCTTTTCTGTTTGGGCGGAGTATCTACAGCAGCTTGTCAACTGGCGAAGGCAGCCTGTGTGCCCTCTCTATGTCTTCCCCTCCCAAGGCCAGGTATCTCTGCGAGACAGCAAGCGAACTGTGACCCATGAGCAGTGTGCCTCAGGAACGTCCTTCAGGGGTTGACACGGATTCAGAAGCGTGCTATACTGTCACCAATGGCATTGGACTCATTGTAAGAGAAAAGGAGAGCGAGGCGATGAAGAAACATTGGGTAAGAGGCGTGTTGTTAGGCGTGAGTTTGGCCCTGTTCCTGGCAGGCGGTGTAGCCCTGGCGCAGGGTCTGTTCGCGACCGCGGACAAGGAGTGCGTGGAATGCTGGCCTGGTCCGCAGGCGCCCACAGAAGACCGCTACTTAGTGGAACTGACCATCGGAGGCTGGGACGCGCGCTATCCGCTCTGTGCTCTTACCACGATTGACGGCGAGATCTACCAGGGTCCCGGCTGCGCGACCCCACCTCCAGAGGACCCCACCGTGGAGACCGGTGGGATTCCCTGCGAGTGGAGTGAGAACAATACTGGTACCTCACTGCTCGGCCACGAGGTCGACGTCGCCAATGGT
>JBAVWD010000579.1:0-3359 GCA_049697655.1 Anaerolineae bacterium
CCCTTGAACCTCCTCCCTCGTCTCTGTGCGGGTGACAAAGCCAATGCGCAACTGACTCTATTATACCACATATCGTTTTGCGTGTCAAGGGCATTTCCCTTGCGCTCGGGTCAAACTGGACAGCCCATCGGTTCGGAGGACGGATCTCTCTCACCGGTGGCCGGGTATCCTCCCCGCACCGCCCCCAGCCGGCTGGAAGAGGACAGACATTGGCGCGCCACTGAGGCGATGCCTGGAGACGACGCGCTGCGCGAAACTAAGGTGGTCGATTCGCGGCGGGTTGAGAGGGCGAGGCCGCCGTGCAGCACAGGATGAGCCTCACTCAAGAAGAAAGAAGAAGTGGCTGCTCGAGGGCGCAGCCATCTGACAAAGATGTTATGATGCAGTTGACCGGGCAAGTGCCGGCAAGGTCGGCGCTGCGGAGTTGGAACCGAAGTGGGGCCCATGATCACAGGACCCGCGCGGCGCGCCGTGGGGAACGTTATTGCTGGCTAGCTGCCTCCGCGCGACGGTAGTCCTTGGGCATGTACTTCTCGCGCCGTCTCATGTGCTCGGCTAGCGACTGCCTGCTGAAGTGCCAGCGGCCCGCGGCCTTGTGCGCCACGAGCTTTCCCTCCAGGGCCAGCTTGGAGAGCCGGGCTCGCGTCAAGCCTGTGGCTCTGCGCGCCTCAGCGGTGGTGGCCCATCCGTCAGGTGCCATCTTGGTGAAGTGCACGAGCTGGGTGGGCTCCAGGAACCAGCAGTTGGACCGTCTCTCGGCTCTGACCAGGCCTTCCCGACACCAGCGACCGATGGCATCCTTACCCCACCCGGTCACGTCCACCGCTTCTCGCATGGTTAGCCAGTGCTTGGGGATGTCTCGCGGCCAGACCCGCATCTGAAGTCCGTGACGCTTGGCCCCCTCCTTTCTTGCCTGGTAATAGTCCAGCAATCCTTGCTGGGAGATGGCCCATTTCATTTTTGTGCCGCCGCCCATGGGCTCCTTGTAAGCATGTACCAGGCCCTTCTGACAGAGGCGATGGATGGTGGAACGCGAGCACCCAAAAATGGCCGTGGCCTCGTTGATGTCCAAGAACTCCTTGCCCTTGACGCGGTCCAAAGCTTCTTGGTTGATGGTCTCCATGACGAACTCCTTTCAAGTCTCCGGGCTGGATCGTGCCCTGCCGTGAGCAAAGAGTTGGCAGAGTAACACGTGTGTCGCAGTCCCTGGTGGGATGGCGACAACAGACTTCCGGTCTAATATTATCAAACTCTACTTGCTCTGTCAAGCGGCTAGGCGTATGGTGTGCAATGCGATCTACCAACGGGGTTGGTCAGCAGTTCTTAGCTGGCCGCTTGCAGGCATCGGGTCTGCTGACTGGCATGGGATCAGCGCCGGGGGCTGAGGTGTCGCGCGCCTCTCGAACCCTGGGTTGTGCGGTCTGACCGGAGATCGAGGCAAGGGCGTGAGAAGGCTACTGGTCTCGGGTCCTGGCGTCGTGGGCGCGGGCTGTGAGAAGGGAATAGATCATTCAGGGGCGGCACGGCAGTGGCGCGCTGGCCAGCAGTATCGTGAGGGCCGACTGAGTCACACTGGGGGAACTCATTGATGGCCACAGGAGGCTCGACGCAGGTCGGAAGCGTGGCGTCAAGGTTTGCGGTTGAGCCAATCGGAGGCCTCTCCACCCGTGGAGCGGGAACGGCCGCAACGGCTATACCCGGTACGGGCTGCTCACCAGACCGACGCGGCGGAGCAGGGCCCATAGCTGGGCGACAAGGACCTCTCCGCTGAAAGGCTCCAGGACATGCGCGTCGGCTCCGGCGGAGAGCATCCGTTCCACAGTGAGGTCGTAGTCCTGCTTGCCCACTACCAGCAGGGGAGCCAGAGTTCGCTCGCAGATTGCTCTACACAGTCCTTCACTCTGCTCGCCTTTCGAATAGGCAGCCAGGACTACGGCGTGGGGAGGGTTCTTGTCCAGTTGTTGCAGCGCTTCCTCCAGGTTGCCGACGACTATGGGCAGCATCTCCTGGCCTGACAGAGCTTCAGCGACGCTCTTCGCAGTCTGGTTTTCTGGGTCTATGATCAGCACTTTGATCACGGGTTACTCCTGCCTCCTATGTGCCGCCGGTACAGAAGGCTGAGGAAATGAGGTAGTTTCCTCAGCGCTCACTCATCTGCACGGCGGAGTATGCTCTCCGCTGATAGCACCCATTGGGGTTTGGCGCTGGAGTCCATGGTCTCATAGTCTCCCTCGCTTGGCAGTGTGCGATGCTCGGCCTCCGGGGAGATGGAGCAAGCCCACGCAGAAGAGGCAGCCCATGCATTCGCTCCCTTAGGGTCTCGCCGCTTGTACACAGTTGCCCCCGCTCGCCTTGGCTGCATACAGAGCGCGATCAGCCTTACTCACCAGTTCGTCTGTGTCTCCAGCATCGGTAGGATAGCTCGACACTCCGATGCTAATAGTTGTTGCGTGCTTGGGGCCGACATAGAGACCAGCGCTCAGGTGACCAGACATCGACATCAGACCCCTTAACCGGTCCGCGGTTGTGATGGCGTCCATCTTGCTGGTCTCAACCAGGATGACGGCGAACTCATCGCCGCCATACCTGGCCACGATATCGCAATTGCGGACAGACCTCTTGAGGGTCGACGCCACCTCTACGAGCACTGTGTCTCCGGCCTGGTGCCCGTGACTGTCGTTGATCGCCTTCAAATCATCCAGGTCTATCATGAGTAATGATGCCTGCCTTCCGAACCTTCGGCACCTTGAGATCTCGGCCGATAGAAGCTGGTAGAAACCGCGTCGGTTGTGCACTTCCGTCATACCGTCGAGTTGAGACAGGCGCTTGTACGAGTCTCTATCTGCCGCCGCTTGTAGCAGCCTTCTCTTCTCCAACGCCCTGTCTACCAGGAATCTGATTCGCTCCAAATTGAACGGCTTGCTGATGTAGTCGTATGCGCCGAGTTTCATCACCTCCACAGCGGAGTTCACGGAAGCGTAGCCAGTGATGACAATGACCTCGCAGAGGGGATCCAGCTCCTTGGCTTTCCTCAGAACCCCCACGCCGTCTACGCCAGCCATCTTGAGGTCGGTAATGACCAGGTCGAAGGACTCCCTTTCCAGCTTGTCTATCGCATCCGGGCCGCCATGTGACACCTCGACATGGTTGCCTCTGCCGTCCAAGACCCTCTTCAGGAACCCGCAGACCGCCTCTTCGTCATCGACAACGAGGATCTTCCGCACAGGCTCGTTCCGCCCTTGGTACCTCATCCGCATGGTGGACTGTGCTCTCCCTTTCCAACATCCGAGGGGTCGTGGAAGAAACAGGGATCCAATAGGTCGGGTCGGCCAGGGAACGAGACGTGGGCGCTTTCGGGG
>JBAVWD010000580.1:0-7344 GCA_049697655.1 Anaerolineae bacterium
ATGAAGAGGGACGCCTGGTTCTTAAGGACATGTGGCTCGGCGCGCCGCGTGGTGTTTCGGGGACCGTTAACTGCGGCCACCGCTTCACCAGGTGACGCCGGCAGCGCCTTGCTCCGCTTCCTAGCACAACTCCCTCGTCTTGACGAAGGAGATCTTCACCTCTTGCGCGCCCAGGAGCCCGCGGATTTCGACGGACTCGTCCTCTGCGGGTACGTACTCCGAGAAGTTGCCCTCCGCTCGCTTGAGGACATACTGGCCATTCTGTCTGTCCAGGTCGAGGCCCACGTATAGCTCACCAGATTGGACAGTGATCTGGTGTAGGACCAACATCTCAGCACAGGAGTTGCTGACCTCCAATATGCCTCCGTTGCAGTTGTTGACGGCGATCTCCAGACACTCGGTCTGCGGTTCCACCTTGAGATCGAGGATGGCGGTCTTGCCAAAGCAGCCTCCCATGGGCGCGGGCCCCCAGTATTCGACGCAGCCCGGCGCTGGACTGTCTTTCTTGACCAGGCAGCCTGCTGCCGCGACAGCGAGCAGACACATTATGGTCACCAGCCAACTCTTGTTTCTTAAGGCCCCCATTCTATCCCTGTCCTCCGTCGTGTGTGTTATCAACGTCGCGCCGCTGAGGAGCGTGCAGAGTGTAGCATGTGACGCGTGTGTCCTGCAAGCCCAGTTGGGAGCAGCCGCGTCTCCGGGTTCCGGCGGGCTTGATGTGGCGTGGCGCGGGGATTCATGGCGGCGGCTGTTGGTGAGTCTCTTCGGCGAATGCTATAATGGGAAACAAGGGCACTATGGGTTGTCTGGTCCTTCAGTACCCGCGTCTGCCCATGGACAGAGATGAAAACACTGATCATCAGCGACGACTCTAACTCGGCCGAACTCCTCACGGTCATCTTTCGCCAGGCTGGCCTCTTGGCGGTTACCACGCTCCGGACCAGTCCTGAAGGGGCGCTGGCGGCGTACGCCAAGGAGGCGCCGGATCTGGTGCTGATTGACGCCAGCGGCACAGATTTCGAACCCCTGGGGGTTTGCAGGGCACTGCGGTCGGAAGCAGCCGCGCCCATCATCTTGTCGTCTGCTCGTGGAGAGGAAGACTACATACTCCAGGCCTTCGACCTGGGGATCGACGAGTACGTTGCCAAGCCCTTCAGTCCCAGGATTCTGGCCGCCAAGGTGAAGGCCTTACTGAGCCGGGCCCGCTCGCTTCCGCTGGCCAGCGTCTCCAGCCTGGAGGCCAGTGGAGTCCAGCTCAATCCTGAGCGCAGAACGGTACAACTGCCCAGAGAGCCGGAGATCAATCTCACCAACCTGGAGTTTCGCCTCCTCTATTGCCTGATGAGCAACCAGGGGCGTGTTGTCCCCACCGAAACCATTGTGGAGAGGGTGTGGGGATATTCGGCGGAGGCTGACTACCGCTTGGTGAAAGGGCTGGTGAGAAGACTCCGGCGCAAGGTCGAGCCCGGTACCAAGCGGCCGCACTACATCAAGACCATCCCTGGCGTAGGCTACGCCTTCTCCCCAACCGAGGAACAGGCCCCGCTCTGAGGCAACCGGAGTGGCATAATCGATACCTCCGCAGGGCTGTTGGAACCTGTTTGGAACCCACGTGATACCCCGTTGTCACCCCTTTGTGCTAGACTCGGGTTTATGGGGTGTGCAGGAGAGTGCCACTTACAGCCTTCAGGAGGTGCGGCAGCGAACAGTCACCAAGAAAGGCGAGTTCGAGCCGACAGGCAAGGCAAAGGAGAAGTAGAGAGGAGCAGGATCTGAGTCCTCATCATTGGAGGAACGATGAGTTCATACGGAAAAGCTGACACCTACGATTCCGATTTCGGCGAGGCTTTTGCGCAGCGACCCCGCCGCAAGGACGTTCCTGCAGGCGAGTGGGAGTGTATTGAATGTGGCCACATTGGCGTCGGAGACAGGCCACCCACGGTGTGTCCGGACTGCGGAGCGAGCGGCGAGGATTTCGAATACTTCGAGTACGAGGACGGCGACTGGGAGGGCTCTGAATAGCGCACCTCAGTGACGCTTTCCCCGTCGTCGAGCATAACCATGCCTATACAGAGGCAGGGCCCAATGGCTCCTGCCTCTTTTTCGTGTGGCTGATGGACAGGACGTCCGTTAGCGGGCACGACGAAACCCGTGCTGGCTGGAGGGCGATAGGAGTTGGCGGGTGTTTCGGCGGTGTTGGCATCCGCCGTGGATCACAGAAGTGTCCGTGGGCCTAGGGGACCTTGGACACGGTCCATGCTTCCTGATGGGAGAGGCTGACGTCCATCCCGCTCCAGTTGTAGTAGAAGTAGTGGTACCTGCCCAAGGTGGACAGATTCCTGCCCACGGTGACGATGATGTGGTCGGGACTGATCCGGGCGAAGTACGCGTCTCTCCTGTAGGGGAACCGACCCCACGTGGGGTCCAGAGGCACCCAGCCGTGACCGGGCAGGTAGGCCTCCAGCCAGTCGTGCTTGATCTGATTGGGGTCCTGTCTCTCCTCTTCCCGGTAGGTGACGCCCTCCAGGAAACGAGCCGGGATCCCGGCTGCCCTGCTGAGTGCCAGGAGCGCATCGGCAAACTCGGTGCAGTCGCCGCTGCCATGGTCGAGGGCCCACACCGCCCCACGGTCACCAGATTCGTATGTAGTGTAGCTGATGTGGTCCGCGACGTAGTCGTACAGGGCCCTGAGGCTCTCGCAGGCGTTGCCTCGAGTGCTAGATAGCTCGCGGGCCAGGGCCTGGATGTCAGGGTCGTCAGATTCCACATAGGTCTCTGGGTCGAGGGAGGTGGAGGGCGTGTCACCAAAGCACAGCGAGAGGTCGTGGGCAAGTTCGTTCACCCTGACCGTATTGGTGACGGTGGTTTCTACGGACTCCCCAGCAGCCAGGTTGTTGAACTCAATACGGGCATACGAATTCCCATACTCGTCATTGAGCCACTCGACAGGGGCAGGCTGCACCTCGTGGTCCAGCACAAACTGGTATGGCTCCAGACTCCTGATCAGCGCCACCCACAATGTCAAACCGTCCACGACTCCAGGACCAGCGTTGGTCAGCACGATCCTCTCCACCACCTGGTAATCGACCTGGGAGAGAATGGTGGGAGCCACGACCTGTGGAGAGGGGGTGGCTGCGGGGGGCGGAGGCAGGGTGGCGGTATGGGTAGGTTTCGCTTTCGGCGTGATTGATGGGAAAGCTGTTCTGGTGGGGCTGACTGTCCACGTCGGTGTGGGGGAAGGTGGACGAGGGGGCAGCGTCGGTGGGTGCATCCGGGTGGCGGACGGGATGGCCTCTGGCGTGGGGGACGGGATGGCCTCTGGCGTGGGGGACTGAAGTATTAGCTGGATGGGGAGGCTGCAAGCCAACAGGCTGAGGACCAGAAACACGAGCGCCAGTGCCCCTGCCTTTTGAGAAATGGACATCCCTCGGGCCTCCCGTTGTGGCATGATACTATGATATCACCGCAGATGGTCTCCAGCCAACGGGATCAATCAGTCTCGTCGCCGCGTTCCAGCGCCTCGCCGCGCGGGTTCAGGGATGCGTACGTCCGTCACCTCTGGATGCGCGCCTCATGTCGTTCTGCGCAGCGCGGTTCGTTAGGTCCGAGCGTCGTTTGTCTGGTCACCACCCTGGTGATAGAATCTGGCCGAAGGCCGCGGAATCCGAAACACATAGCTTCCACTTACCCAGTCCACTGGGATGGATAGGGCTTCCCCGGCGGACACGGTGGCCAGTGGGCCTAGCTGTTCTGGGTTTGCCAGACCTGTCTTCGCCCCGCTGGTCCGGCTCCAGGGACTTCCAGCGACTGAAGGCGATCCTGCCAGAGGACCCGCTGCAGAGGTCCCGGCCGTGGCCTGACGAGGCCCGGACCCTCGGCTGCGAGACGAGCAAGAGGATGGGAGGCACTGCAAATGTGGGATGACTACCTCTTACCCCAATCGGTTGACGAGGCGCTGGACATGCTGGACACTCACGGCGGCGAGGCCCGCATCATCGCGGGGGGGACCGATCTGACCATACAGAGCCAGCGAGGGCGCGTCCAGTCCAAGGTTATGGTGGACATCACGCGTATCCCCGTCCTGGACCGCATTGACGAAAAGGACGGCTACGTTCACGTTGGGGCAAGGGTGACTCACGCGGAGGTAGCTGCCTCGCCTCTGATCCGCGCGCGGGCCGGCGTACTGGCGGAAGCCTCTAGTTCTGTGGGGGGACCACAGATCAGGAACGTGGGGACGCTCGTCGGAAACGTGGTGAATGCGCTGCCAGCAGCCGATGGAGCGATAGCTCTCTTCGCCCTGGATGCGGAGGCGGAGGTGGCGGAGCGAACGGGGCGGAGGTGGATGCCTATGGCGGATCTTTACGGCGGTGTCGGGCGGTCCACTGTTGATTCGTCCAAGGCCATGATCACCCAACTGCGCTTTCGGGCGCTGGCCGATGGTGATGGCAGTGCCTTCGAGCGGCTGGCCAAGCGGAAGGCGCTCATCCTTCCCATCCTGAACGCAGGGGTGGTGGTACGGATGGGTGACGGTGCTGTGGAGCGCGCGCGGATTGCCATCGGCCCTGTGGCCACGACCCCGTTCGTGGCCATCGAGGCCGCGGAGCGTCTCGTGGGCAGGGCGCCCAACGGCGCTGCTGCGGCGCAGGCCGCGAAGCTCGCTTCGGAGGCCGCTCAGCCTCGGTACTCTCTGCTACGGGGCAGCGCGGAGTATCGCAAAGCCATGGTGGAGGTGCTGGTAAGGCGTGCGCTGATGCGTGCCCTGGGGCTCACCTCTGGGGAGGAGGGTGGAGATGCCGACTCTTGAGATGGTTTTGAACGGTAAAGAGGTTTCCGTCGAGGTTGAGGCCGGGGATCTCCTGGCCCACGTGCTGCGCGACAAGCTAGGGCTCATCGGGACGAAGATCTCCTGCGGGGAAGGGGAGTGTGGGGCCTGCACTGTTCTGGTGGACGGCCTGACGGTGACCTCGTGTATCTATCCTGCCCTCAAGGCGCAGGGGCGCCAGGTGACCACCATCGAGGGCCTGGGGACGGCCGGCCAACTGCATCCCATCCAGCAGGCCTTCGTGGACGTGACCGCCCCCCAGTGTGGCTACTGCATTCCGGGCATGGTGATTACGGCCAAGGCCCTGCTGGAAAAGACCCTCCATCCCTCCGACGAAGAGATCAAGGAGGGCATCTCAGGGAACATTTGTCGCTGTACCGGCTACTACCAGATTGTAGAGGCCATCAAACTGGCGGCACAGCGCATGGCAGAGGAGGGAGGTGCCCCATGAGCACCCGAGTGCTGGGCCAGAGCGTACCCAAGAAGGATGCGGCGACCAAGGTCAGGGGCAGCCGCCGGTTCCCTCAGGACTTCGACATGGAGGGCCAACTCTACGCCAAGGTGGTGTGGAGCGAGTCTCCCCACGCGCGCGTGGTCAAGGTAGATACCAGCCGGGCGGAGGCACTGGCGGGAGTTGTGAAGGTCATCACGGCCAAGGACGTGCCGCTCAACGGGTACGGGATCATCATCCAGGATCAGCCCGTGCTGGTGGGAGAAGGGGACAAGGTCCGCTGGCCGGGTGATAGAATAGCCATTGTAGTGGCGGAGAACGAGAAGGTGGCTGAGGAGGCCCGCCGCCTGGTGGACGTGGAGTACGAGCCTCTGCCGGTGGTCAGCGATCCACGGGAGGGCATGAAGCCGGAAGCTCCTCTCGTTCACGAGGAGCGGGGCGACAGCAACGTCTTCCGGCACATCAAGATCCGCAAGGGTGACTGGGAGAAGGGCTTCGCAGAGGCGGACGCCGTCGTGGAGAGCTACTATGTCACTCCCTATGTGGAGCACGTGTACATGCAGCCCGATGCCGGCATCGGCTACATCGACGAGGACGGCCGGGTGACGGTCATCTCCTCAGCCCAGTGGCCCGACCACGATCTGCGGCAGATCGCGCCTATGCTCAAACTGCCCAAGGAACAGGTGCGCGAGATCGTGCCCGCCATCGGCGGTGCCTTCGGTGGGCGGGAGGACATGCACATCCAGCACCTCCTGGCCCTTTGTGCCTTCTGCGTCCGGCGCCCGGTGAAGATGGTCTTCGACCGCCATGAAGTGATGATCAGGACGGGGAAGCGGCATCCCTTGTACGTCAAGTACAGGACCGGCGCCAGGAAGGATGGCACGCTGACGGCGGTGGAGATCGAGATAGTTTCCGATTCGGGGGCCTATGCCTCAACGACCGTCCCTGTGCTGGAGGCGGGCACCAGCTTCGCGGCCGGACCATACGTAGTGCCCAACGTCAAGGTGGACTCCTACGCCGTATACACCAACAACGCCGTGACCATGGCCATGCGCGGGTTTGGCACCACACAGGCCGCCTTGATCTACGAGATGCAGATGAACAAGCTTGCCGACGCCCTGGGCATGGATCCGGTGGAGTTGAGGATGAAGAACCTGTTCCACGATGGCTCCATCGGTCTCACAGGGCATGAGATGCCAGAGGGCGTGGGCGTCGAAGCGACTCTAAGACAGGCAGCCCTTGCCGCGGGGTGGAAGGAGGAGGACGGACACTGGATCCGGCCTGAGTTGGACGCCCCCTCAGCGCCATACAAACGTCGGGGCCTCGCGGTGACCTGTGGCCTCAAGAACGTAGGTTACTCCTTTGGGTCCGATGACAAAGCCACGGTGGGCGTGCAGCTTGCCCTGGACGAAGCCGGACAGATCGAGCGAGTGACTGTGCTCAGCGGGGCCTGCGACGTGGGCATGGGGGCGCAGACGTTCCTGGCTCAGATGGCGGCAGAGGCGCTAGGCGTGAGCTACGATCAGGTGCGGGTCGCCATGGTGGATACCCTCAAAGTCCCCGATTCGGGCAGTTGCTCGGCTTCGCGCCTGGTGTGGATCTCGGGCAATGCCCTGGTGGGGGCTTGCCAGGAGGCTCTGCGTAAACGTGACGAGATTCTCGTGGCAGAGACGGGCGAGACCTCTGTGGAGGCCGAGTTTCAGTTCCGCGGCCGGGGCGTTCTTGAGACCCACCCCTACGATCCCTAGACGGGCATGACGGTGCCCCACTTCGCCTATGGCTATGCGGCGCAGGTCGCCCTGGTTGAGGTGGATACAGAGACCGGCGAGACCGAGATCGTGAAGTTCTGGGCGGCCCAAGACGCAGGGAAGGCGATCAACCCGGCGATGGTCAAGGGGCAGGCTGCCGGCGGAGTGCACATGGGAGTGGGTTACGCCCTGACCGAGTAGTACATCCAGCAAGAGGGCGTGCCCAAGACCAGCTATTTGGCCGACTATTACGTGCCCACGGTGATGGACATGCCCGCAGAGTTCACGTCGATAACGGTGGAGGTACCCGACCCCACCGGGCC
>JBAVWD010000581.1:0-2785 GCA_049697655.1 Anaerolineae bacterium
CGTGTCGCAGGACATGTTCCTCAAGCTCCTGGAGAACGGCTACATCTTCAAGGACGTGATGAGGCAACTGTACTGCGAACAGGAGGGCCGCTTTCTGCCCGACCGGTACGTGGAGGGCACGTGCCCGCTCTGCGGCTTCGACAACGCCCGAGGTGACCAGTGCGACAACTGCGGCCGGCCCCTGGACGCCACGGAACTGATCGAGCCCCGCTGCAAGTTCGACGGCAGCACTCCCGTGGTCAAGGAGACGGAACACTTCTTCCTGGACCTCCCCGCCTTCTCCGAGCGGCTGACGGAGTGGCTGGCGGATAAGGGGTTCTGGCGCCCGAACGTCCTCAACTTCACGCTGAACATGCTGCGAGACGGCCTTCGTCCCCGCCCCATCACCCGGGACATGAAGTGGGGCATCGAGGTCCCCCTGGAGGGCTACGAGGACAAGCGCATCTACGTGTGGTTCGAGGCGGTGATCGGCTACCTCTCGGCCAGCATCGAGTGGGCCAAGAACCAGGGCCACCCCGAAAAGTGGCGAGAGTGGTGGCAGCATCCCGCTCGCGGCTATTACTTCATCGGCAAGGATAACATCCCCTTCCACGCCATCATCTGGCCGGCCATGCTTATGGGGTACGGCGACCTCAACCTGCCCTACGACGTGCCAGCCAACGAGTACCTCAACCTGGAGGGACAGAAGCTGTCGGTGAGCCGCAACTTCGCCGTCTGGTTGCCCGACTATCTGAGCCGGTACGATCCCGATCCGCTGCGCTACTACCTCACGGTGAACGCCCCCGAGAACCGGGACACCGACTTCTCCTGGTACGACTTCTGGCGCAAGAACAACGACGAATTGCTGGCCACCTGGGGCAATCTGGCGCACAGGGTGCTGACTTTCACCTACCGCAATTTCGATCAGAAGGTGCCGGAACCTGGAGAGCTGGATGACGAGGACAGGGCTATGCTCCAGAAGGTGGAGGCTGCCTTCGAGCCGGTGGGCGAGCTTATCGGCACCGCCAGTTTCAAGGCCGCCCTGGGCGAGGTTATGGCCGTGGCTCACGAGGCGAATCGCTATCTGGATGAGAAAGAGCCCTGGAAGGTAATCAAGGGGGATCGCCAGGCCGCCGCCACCACGATGTACGTGATTTTGGGGGTGATCAACTCCCTCAAGATCCTCTTCTATCCTTTCCTGCCCTTCTCCTCTAAGCAGCTGCACGAGTATCTGGGATGCAAGGGAGACCTTCGGGGGCAGTCCAGGGTTGAGACCTTTGAGCAAGACGGGAAGCCACATTTGGCGCTGGTCTACGATGCTCCCACGGCCAAGGTCTCCTGGGCGCCCAGCTCTCTGCCGGTCGGGCAGGAGCTTCGAGAGCCAGAGCCCCTGTTCAAGAAGCTCGACGAGAGGATCGTGGAAGAGGAGCTGGCTCGTCTGGGCAAGTGACAGGGGGCGAGCAGGGCTCTGCGCTGTTCGCTGGTGAGTTTGGGCTTCTCGCCAGAGCAGCAGGCCGGATGGAGCTATGCCATGCAAGTATGGGCCTACGTTTTTATCACCACCAGGCAGCCGCGCAAGGTGGTGCAGAAGATACGTCAGATACCCGGGGTGGCGAAAGCTGACGCGCTCTTTGGCTCACCGGACGCGATCGCCATCGTAGAAGGCGAAGACATCGCGTCGATGGATGCCGTTATCGACCG
The DNA here is from genome assembly GCA_049697655.1 of Anaerolineae bacterium. Classification (GTDB taxonomy): domain Bacteria; phylum Chloroflexota; class Anaerolineae; order UBA7937; family B3-Chlor; genus JAUVXJ01. The sequence continues at coordinate 1,681 of JBAVWD010000581.1, forward strand.
TATCGTCGAGGTGCCTGAGGTGGACGGCACCGACTCCAAAGTGGCGCGGTGGATTGGGTGAACTCCGGGCCACGGCGTGACTTTCGGGCGAACAAGTAGGGGCGACCAGCCGGGTCGCCTCTACTCTTGTGGCTCTTAACACTGAGTCGCTGTCTGAGAGCTTAGTGCTCCTTCAGCGCACCCTGAGCGTCCACTTCCCCTTCCCACTGGAAGCCGGAGCTCTCGTTAGCTACCGATATGGTGTAGACGGTGTTCTCGGGCAGCACCACGGGATAGGAAACCGTCACCACCCAATCGCCGGCTGTGTACTGGTAGGTCTCTCCGCCCACGATGTTCTCAGGCGTGAGCCGCTCCTCCTGCCAGGCCAGGCCCGCTCCGAGACCAGACTGACCATGCTGCTCGCTGACGTACAGCAGGGCCTGGTCCCTGGCCAGCAGTGCATTCTCCGGTGCCTCCGGTGCACGTCCGGACCCGTCCACGCGGCCCTCCCACTCGAAGCCAGTGCTCTCGTTGGACACCGACACGTGGAACACCGTCCATTCGGGAGCCACCACCCCGTAGGAGATCTTGACCGTCCAGTCCCCTGCGGTATACTGCCACTCCTCCCCACCGACCAACCCCTCGGGCGTCAGCTTCTCCTCCACCCAGGAGAGGGGCTCTGCTGGGACCTCCTCGAAGTGCTCTCGCACGAAGGTCACCGCTGCGTCCCGTGCACGTTGCACCTCCATCGGGGCCACTGCTGCGGAGGTACTCGCCTCTGACGGCAAGCTGCCGCAGCCGACCACGGTGATGGCCAGGGCCATCACCAACACCGACGCCAATAGAGAGAACCGAGCCTTCTTCATTATCTTGACCTCCATCCTTTCACCTCACTTGCTGGAGCAATCGTCTTGGCATACGTCCCCGCAAAACGCGCAGACATCTTAGCCACTCCACAGACGCGTTTCGGTCTTCGAAGGTTCCACGCTTCCCGGAAACCAGACTGAGGCCGAAATGGGGTACCGTAATGCTCGTCGTCAGGCAGTCTGGCGTCCGAGAGCTCTTTCTCCAGCGACGGGGGACTGGCAGCGGGGAGCGGGGGAGACGTTCGTGCCAACCCCCACTA
>JBAVWD010000582.1:0-4583 GCA_049697655.1 Anaerolineae bacterium
GCCCTGGCGAAAGCCTTATGCCGGAGTAGTCGTTCCTGTAGCCGTGGCTGAATCTCATCTCTAACCGCTGAGACTCGGCGTCGAACAGGTCAATGGCTCCTGCCTGGGCATCAAGCAGGTGGGTGGCCCTCTGTACGATCATCAGCAGCAGGTGCGAATGATCGGTCTCGGCGAGAAGCTCCAGCGATATCTCGTGGAGTGCAGCTAACTGTTGGATCTTCCGCTCCGTCTCGCTGAAGGCGCGGGCATTCTCAATGGCCACCGCCGCATGGTTGGCAAACCACTCCAGCAGCCAGAGATCGCGCTCATCGAAGGATCTTGGGCTCGGGCCATCGGTCACGTTGAGCACACCGATGGTCTTGTCTACCCACTTCAGAGGAACCGCCAGGACGCCTCCCACGTGGGTGTCGTTGAACCGACTGGAGCGGTTCTCCCAGTTGGAATAGTCTTCGATAGCAAGTGGCTGGCCTGTGAGGATCACTCGTCCAGAGAGGCCTTCTCCGGCCTGCAGGCGGGTGCCGGAGTAGTCCTTCCCCAGGTTGAGGCTAACGACCAACTCCAGGTCGTCCTGCTCCGGGCGGTACATGTACAGCGCGCCGCCCTTCGTCCCGATCAAGGCCGCAGCTCTCTCCACGATCAGGCGCAGGAGTTGTTGGAGATCCAGTTGCCGGGTCATGTCCAGAGTCGTCTTGCGAAGGGCCTCCATCTCGAAAACCCTGCGCATGGCGTCTTCGTAGAGGTCCGCTCTTTCCAGAGCGACCGCGGCCTGTTGTGCCAGGACCGAGATGCTGGGCAAGTTCTCTTCGGTGAGACGCTCCGACCAGACGGTCAGGATGCCAAGCACTTGGGAACCCGCCAGGAGGGGCGCCGAGATGGCCTGATGCGCCTGCAAGAGCTCAACCAACTGGGGGAGCTTCTCCTTTACGGGTCCGGGCAGTACTTCGCCCATGACGTGCGCGAAGTCCCTGTCTAGGGTCGTCTTGGCATCTCGAACCACAGCCTGGATGTGAGCGGAGGCATCCGACGCGAACTCATGACCGACCACGGGCGCTCCAAGCATGGCCTCCACAGCTTGAAGTGTCTCTGCGCCGAGGTTGGTGTGTCGCAGGACGATCTTTCCACTCTTGTCCTCCAGAAGGCCAAAGAAGCAGTTGAAACCCTGGTCCCTCAGTTCGCCGCCTATGGCCTCGAAGATGCGGTCGGGGTCAAGCAGGCTCTGGACCCCTGCCGCGGTTCTGCTGAGAGCCAGTACCTGTTCGTGTGTGCTTGGCAAACTGCCCATCGAACCGTGCTTCTGGTCTGCTAGCGTGTGCAATGGACCGCGGTGGTGCTGTGGACTCCGCGAGGGGTCCTTTGACTTGGCCTTCCTATGGCGCTGGTTGCTCATGCTGTGTCACTTTCTGTGGTGGGTGATGATCTGTCACTCTAAACTGCGCACCGTAATCTACAGTAAACACGGCAGGTTTGTTCACAACGACCTTTTGTACCTGTCGCTCCCTGTTCGAGGGACAGGCCGCTGGCTACCTGGGGGTGACAGTATGCTTGTCGGGCACCCCCTGCGCGTAGCGCTGGTAGTTGTCTCTTCCCAGGTCCTTGGCACGATACATAGCGATGTCGGCTTTCTTCACTAAGGTCTCCCCATCCTTTCCATCGTCGGGATAGATGGCAACCCCAATGCTGGTGGTGATGCGGACGGTCTGTTGTTCGAAGACGAAGGGTTCTCTTACCGCATGGAGTATCCTCTCTGCCGCCTTTGCCGCGTACTCTATCCTCTCCATCTCGGGGAGAAGAAGTAGGAACTCGTCCCCTCCCATGCGGGACACGGTGTCGCTCTCTCGCAAAAGGGCAACCAGCCTTTGCCCGACAGCCTGGAGTAACTGATCTCCCACTGAGTGTCCCAGCCCGTCGTTGACCTCCTTGAACCGGTCCAGGTCCAGCATGACCACGGCGACCTTGTGCCTGTGTCGGCGGGCTCGGGCGAAGGCGACACCGAGACGGTCGTTGAAGAGGGTGCGGTTGGGCAGCCCGGTCAGGGTGTCGTGATACGCCAGTTGCCTTATGGCCTCCTCTGCCTGCTTGCGCTGTGCCAGCTCGTCCTGAACTGCGTCGTACAGACGGGCGTTCTCGATGGCGATGGCTGCATAGTCGGCCAGCGCGGAGAGGAGGTAGCGGTCACTATCTGGGAGCGGTGCTCCTTGCTTGCTCTGGATGGACAGGGCTCCTATGGTTGTCTCCCGGACGTTGAGGGGCACTGAGATAGTCCAAGTGTCCCGTCCAGGCTCATCCAGCCGCGTACTGTGGGAGATGGCCACCTCGCCGGTGTCCAGTGCCTCCCTGACGACAGTGTCGCCCCCTTTCCCTTTTGGTCTCCGAACTCTCCGGTCACCGGAACTCTGAGTGGCCCTCAGGTGGACCTCTTGTGTTCGTTGATCCAGCAGATAGAGTGACACCTTCTCGGCGCTGGTGAGATACCGGGCGGCTTCGACGATACGAATCAGTAGTTTGTCCAGATCGAGGAGCGATGACACCGATTTGCTGATGCTGTAGAGGATGCTCAGCTCTCTGACTCTCTGTTCCAGTTGCCGGTTCACCGACTTGACCTCTGCGGTCAACTCTTCCTTCTCTCTCCTCAGGCGCGCCTCCACCAAGGATCTGTCTACGGCTTGCATGATCTCGGCGACCCTGAAGGGCTTGGGGAAGTAGTCCCTAACTCCCAGGCGGAACGCCTGCACGGCCACGCTCTCCGAGCCGTGGGCGGTGATGATGATGGTGGGAATCTGTCGGCCTTTCCTCCGGAGGGCTTCGAGCACTTCAAGGCCATCCATCTTGGGCATTTGTAGGTCGAGCAGGAGCAGGTCCGGCTCCTGGTCCAATGCCAGGCGAAGCGCTTCCTCCCCGTCAGATGCGCAAAGGGTTGTGTAGCCGCCGGGGCCCAGGAGCGAGTCCCTCAGAAACTCCACGTTTCTGACGTCGTCATCCGCGATGAGGATCCTTTCTCCGTCCATGTCCTGGTCTTCACTCTGGTCGCGTCGGTTTTCGTGGGCTGTAAGCCAGAAGGCCTGGGTTCAGTGAGTTGGCTGCCGTCTAGCACTTCCCCCTCGAGGGCTGGTGGGTTGGGCCTCGCGCTCCAGAGGGTTGTACCTCTGGTAGTTATCGCGACCTCGTTCCTTGGCGAGGTACATGGCAAAATCGGTCTGCTTGATCAGCGTGTCGATGTCCTCGGCATCATCGGGATAGCTGGCTATGCCGAGGCTGGTAGTGATTTTCAGTTCATGACCGTCGATGACGAAAGGCCTCCTGATGGACTCCAGCACTCTGTGAGCTACCTTGGTGACGGCATCCGCCGCTGTGATGCCGGTAAGCAGGATCAGGAATTCATCGCCTCCCATGCGACAGATGGTGTCGCTCTCCCGCAGCAGAGCGGTCAACCGCTCGCCGACCGCCTGCAAGAGCTGGTCACCGGTGGTGTGTCCCAGGTTGTCGTTGACTTCCTTGAAGTGGTCGAGGTCCATAAGCAGGACGGCCAGCCTGTCACCGTCGCGGCGCGCTCGGGCCAGGGCCACGTCAACTCGATCGTTGAAGAGCGCGCGATTGGGCAGTCCCGTGAGCGGGTCGTGAAAGGCTAGCCGTCTGATGGTGTCTTGCTCTCGCTTCCGCTCTGTAACGTCCGTCGTGACCACGTAAGATTGCGCTCCGATATCGCGATGGGAACCTGAGGTGTAGCGATTGGATATGTAACACTGGCTGCCGTCCTTTCTTACGGCCCAGAACTCCATCTCAACTGGCATCCGGCCGGATTGTCGGGCCTCCTGCGCGACCATCTCCATCCGCTCTCTATCCTCTGGGGCGACCAGGTCGAGGTCCTGCATCTGCATCAGTTCGTCCCTCGAGTATCCGAAGATCTCGGAGGCTCGATCATTGACGTAGACGACTGCTCCATCCTCGACGATGGTAAGCCCATCGAGGATATTGTCTGCCATCTTGCGAAAGCGCTCTTCGCTTTTCTGGAGGTGAGCCTGGGTCGCTTGGAGTCTCTCCAGCATGCTGTTGATCTGTACTGTGAGGCTTGAGAGTTCGTCCTGTCCGGCCACCGGCAGCCTCGCAGACAGGTCGTCATGGGAGCGGATGCGTGCGATACTGGTGCCTAGCTCCATAATACGTCCAAGCACCTGTCGATCCAGCATCACACATTGGAGGGCGCCAAACGCCACGCCGACAAGTAGTATGGAGGTCAGGAGGTAATTTACGGCAGCTTGGCCTTGGAAGTAGATCTCCCTGGGCATGTCCAGTCTGAGTATGAGGGCAGGTGCTCCATAGATGTCCTCCAGCACGGCATATCCCGCGATGGTCGCAGGATTCAGCGGCCGTACGACGAGGGAGGTATCCTGCAGGAGGGCGGACCGAACCGCGCCAAAGTCGGCGGGCGGGTTGGGATCATCGAAAGGCTGGACTGACACGGATGAATGCGTGGTCTCGGCCAGGCGTTGCACCTCGGTTGAGTCCAGGTACCGAGCCATGATCAGCCAGCCGCGCATGGGGCCTTCTTCTTCGCTGGTAAGGATGGGCCTTGACGAGACCAGCAT
>JBAVWD010000583.1:0-1787 GCA_049697655.1 Anaerolineae bacterium
GTATCAGAGGCAGGGACAGACACAGAACCAGGTGCAGAAGTTGGCTGATGCAGCTTCGCTGTTTGAGATAGGCACGCCGACAGCTGTGGCCGTGGTGCATGGGACTGAGTTCCAGGTGGATGTCGCAACAGACGGCGCCACCAGCGTCAAGGTCACAGAAGGTAGGGTGGGCGTGACTGCTGATGGTGCTACACAGTTGCTGGCTGCCGGGCAATTCGCCAGCGTCCTGTCGCCGTTCACTGAGCCTACAACTGCGCCCACTGCGACCCTTGTTCCGACACCAGAGGCCGAGCCGTACGACAGGTCGGAACTGGCTCAAGTGGCTGGTCAAGTGGCTACGCCGAGTCCGACCACCACACCGCAGCCCACAGCTGCCGCGCAAGTGGCCGAGGAACCCGAGGGTCCGGAAGGGGTTGAGGAGCCAGAACGTCCTGAGCATCCTGAGCATCCTATGCATCCGGAGCACCCTGACCACCCAGAGCACCCGGAGAAGCCAGATAAGCCGTCGAAAGAGTAGTGGGCTGACCGCCTTCAGGTGCCTACAGCGGAAGTTCCGGGGCTGAGAATCTTAATGCTCGAGACGTGGCGGCCCGACCTGAATGAGCGGAGACGAACTGGGTCAGACGGGGAATCGACGCTAGACATGTTGCGCAGATAGAGAGAGGTAGGGGACCGATGAAGTGCAATTCTTGTGGTTCCGACTTGACTCACCTGCAGGGTGCGACTGGGCGAGTTGCCATCTGTCCCCGCTGTGGCTGGGGCAGGGTGGAGCTGGCGGACGGCGGTAGAAGCCTGGGGTTAGGACCTCGAGCCAGCCGTTGGTCAGATGCTCGGCGGGTCGCTGTGGCGCGCCGGGCATAGCTCGCGTGGGGTGCCCCGGGGCGTTCGCCCGTGCAACACCGGTGTCAGAGACATCTGAGCTGACAAGGTGCTGACGGCACGTGGCAGATACCCGATGATGGCAGAAGCCATTTCCAGGCGGCTGGGGTCGGTTTGACCAGAGTGTAGAGATGCTCAGGATTGGAGGCGCGCATGGTCGGCGGTAAGCAGAGGGATGGTTGTCGAGGGCGCGAATGCCTACTGGTGTTCGACGAGGAGACGGTGATTCTAGATTTGTTGGCCCTTGTGCTGACCAGAGAGGGATACCAGGTAACGGCCACTGCACGCCACGAAGAGGCCCTGGAGTTATTCTCCGGAGGCAGTTTTGACTTGGCTATAGCAGACCTAGGGCTGCACAATGGGAACGGCCGCCGTCTGGTGCAGGAGATCAAGGAGATCAGCCCTGAAACGGCCATCGTGTCTATGGCCGCCTATCCGGCCGGGGAGATCCAGGGTTTCGCCGAGGAGCATACGGCGGCGTTTCTGGCCAAGCCGTTTGATATGAGTGAGTTGTTGGCGGCCGTACGCAGTTCTTTGGGACGAGGGTCTGTGAAAGAGTCCGGGCCGGACCGGGTGTTCGCATCACGCCAGGGCCTACCTGTGGCGGCCGTTAGCGGATAGCTTACCCTTCAGTAAGGCCGCGGTTGGCGTTCGAGGCCTCGGAGAGGCAAGTGGGGGAATGGAACGCCGCTGCGGCCTGTGTGAGCACATACTGAGTCCTCTTTCGCAGCCAGCCGGTAGGGGAACGACGGGGACGCGGAGGTCTCCTAGGTGCCCAGTTGTTGGCTAGCCAGCGCGAATCCCCTCTTTAGAGCCTTGATGCTGGTCTCCGCGCGTTTCTTCGCTCCTTCTGAGAGGACTTCCTTCAAGGTCTCCATTGATATCAACTGCGAAGAGGCGGCCAGGGC
>JBAVWD010000584.1:0-1689 GCA_049697655.1 Anaerolineae bacterium
GTATAGGACTTGAACCTACGACCTCTACGATGTCAACGTAGCGCTCTAGCCAACTGAGCTAACCGCCAAAGCCAACTCCATTATAGCACCGAAGTCGCCGTGTCGCAAGCTGGCGTCTCTTGATGCACGGTGGTTGATCGGAGCATACGCTTGATGGGCTTGACATCACACCATGACTGTGGGATACTCTGACCCAAGACGCCGAGCGGCTGAAATCGGCGTGTTCGGGCTGGGCCCTGGGCTACCGTTGGCTCAGGCCTCACCGTCGCCATCCAGCTGAGGTGGCACCGCCTCGCCACCTCAAGAACCGTTGGGAGGTCAACAAATGAAGGCGTTAGTCAGTGCGGACGTATTCCCGGCGACTCAACACTACACCTACCTGAACGCGGCCTCTGTCGCCCCCATGTCCAGGATGGCATCCAAGGCCACCCTCGACTGGCAAGAAGATCTGGCCCTTCGCGGTACCGTGCACTTCGACGAGGAAGCCGAGACCAGGGTCTTCGATTCCCTGCGCGAGGTGGGAGCTCGTCTCCTGGGGGCGCAGCCGGACGAGATCGCCGGTGCCTCCAACGCATCCGAGTCGCTGTGCTCCATGGCCTGGGCGCTCAGCCCCGGACCGGGGCAAAACGTGGTGAGTTCTCGGATCGAGTTCCCCAGCGTGGTCTATCCGTGGCTGAGGGTGGCACGAACCACGGGTTGTGAGGTGCGCCTCTCCAAGGATGAGAACCACGTCATCGACCCCGACGAGTTGCTCGGCCTCATCGATGATCAAACCTCAGCGGTGTGCGTCAGTCACGTTCAATACTCTACGGGGCAGCGCCTCGATCTGAAAGTGCTCGCCGATGCGGCTCACCGACATGGAGCACTCCTCATAGTCGACGCCACCCAATCCGCCGGCGCCGTACCCATCGACGTGGTAGCTGACGACGTCGACCTCCTGGTCACTTCAGGCTACAAGTGGCTCTGTGGCCCCTTTGGAGCCGCCATGCTATTCGTGCGCCGCGCACTGCACGATACGCTGGAGCCGGGTCTGGTGGGTTGGCGCAGCACCTCTACCGTCTTCGACTTCCAGGCAGATGCGCTGGACTGGGCGCCGAGCGCCAGCCGTTTCGAATTCGGTACCCTGGCCTACGGCTGCACCATCGGCATGATGACAGCCACCGAGCACCTGCTGGAGGTGGGAATCGAGGAGATCCACCACTACGACCTGGCACTGGCCGGTCGGTTGGTGGACGGTCTCGCGAACGTGGGAGCTCAATTCGTGACGCCCGCGCCCGACCGCCTGCAATCGTCGATAGTGACCGCGAGATTTCCCGGACAAGACCAGGCTAGAGTCGCCAGGCGCCTCAATGAGGAGGGAGTGGTAGTCTCACCGCGTATTGGTGCAGTCCGCTTCGCACCGCATCTCTACAACACCGCTGAAGATATCGACCGCGCGCTCGGCCTACTGAAAGGCATACTGGCAGAGAACTGAGGCCAGGCCCGGTTCTGGTCCGCGCCAATCCAGTCAGAGTGCCAAGCCAGCACGTAGCACATGGTCGGTATTTCGGCCAGACGGACTGCGCCTCACGCCTTTCTGCCTTTCAGCCACTCCTCAGGTGCGGGATGAGCAAAGTCGTACCCACAGATCACGTCCACAATGACTGGAGAGCCGGCGTTCAGAGCCGTGGTCAGGGCACCCTTCAATTC
>JBAVWD010000585.1:0-1919 GCA_049697655.1 Anaerolineae bacterium
GCCCAGCATCACCCACAAGGCTGCCGCTGGCTTGTGACCAAGGGTGATGCTGTCCAGCATACCATAGGCCAGCCAGGCCGCCACGCCTCCGCAGATGCCTACCAGGAGCGCACGCTGGTTGCCCTCGGGACGCGTCCGATGCATACGCCAGACTGTGTAGCCGAAGCCGGCCAGCAGCGCCAGCAAAGCCACAGCGCCAGTGATGCCCAGATCTACCCCCGTCTGTATCAGGAGATTGTGAGCATGGTCCGCATTGGCGCGCCCGAACGTGTACAGCCCGTCGATCACAGGAAAGGTGTTGAGACCAACCCCCGTGTAAGGCATATCACGGATCATGCCCACACCTCTTAGCCCGTTGACGACGCGGCTTTGCATCCCGAAGGCCAGGGTGTCCAGTTCCTCCGCACTGAGCGACGCCACGAGTGCCTGTCTAACACCGTTGCTACCTACGATCGCCGCCAGACCCCCGCCGGCCAGAGGGAGGCTAAGAAGGAACCACCGACTCCGCCACACACCGATGAGGAAGAGTGCGGCTGCCAGGCCCAGAAACCCCTGGGGGGCCTGGGTCAGGAAGAGAACTCCCAGCATCACTGCCGCCGTCAACCCAGAGGCCAGTCGTAACTTCCACCCTCGACCCATGAGCAAGTATGCCATGGGTATCGGTAGAATGATGGCCAGCGCGCCTGCCACAACTCTGGGGTTGACGAGATCATAGGCCTCAATCACTCCACTCCCGGGGAGACCCCTGATCAGCGGGGGAGGCAAGCGATCATACAGCGCCGGCAGCTGCACGATGCGGCCGATGGTGAAGTCCGTACCGACCAGACTGATCAGGGCGACAACCAAGCCGACCAACACCAGGGCGACGCCCATCAGATGTATGTGGCGCTCGCCAAACAAACCGTTGACCATACCATAGAACAAGGCGACTCCCAGGATGTAGATGGACGCCCGGTTCAGGCTCAAGTCGAGGTCCACGGAGGGGATCAGGCTCACTCCAATCAAAATCAGCAGCAGGATGATGGGCACATCCATCGCTGTCGTCGCGGAGATGCGGCCCGTCGCCACCCAGCGGCAAGCCCAAGCCACGGCGATGAGGGCTACTCCGAGGGGGGTCCAAATGCCGGGGAACAGCAGGAAGGGCGTCGCCAGGCCCAGCAGAATCAGTTCCCGGCTGGCAACCGCCCTAGCGAACCGTCTCACGCGCTGCGCCCCCTTGATAACAGAGCGGATCTATGTATCTGACCCAGCAACAGATATCCATGTTCTATCCGAACTGTGCCCTTCTTCGTCCTCCGATTGTATCCCTTGTCTTTGAGCGGTGCCACCGTTGGCCCATTGCGAGCGAGTTGCGGGGTCAATGGGAGGCAGAGGGGGGTTGTGGAGGAGCTTGGCAGCGCCCCCAGCTCACCTGCGAAGGGCTCTCAAGCCGTCGAGGGCAGCTTCCAGGATCATGCGTGGATAGTAGAGCGGCACGAGCCTAGCGTTGCGGAGCGAGTAGCGTTTGATCATATACTCAGAGGAGGGAAGGAGGCGAGAGGAGAGGAGCCGAGTTCTGGCCCGCAGACCATCGGTGGTGAGGAAGTCGAAGAGCGTCTTGCTGGCGGTGCTACGTCTCGGAGAGAGGCAGAACTGGTATGCCTTGTTCTCCGCAAAGCCGGGTTGATACGAGAGAAGCTGCCTCCGCGGGTCAGCGGGTATGGGCAGGCCGAGAAGCTCCTGACAGGCCAACAGCACCGATCGCACGGGCAGCGCTATCTTGAACTCGCCTAGTGTCTGGGCGAGACTGTCCCAGTCAAGATCAGTGTCTCGGGCGACCTCAGCGATGTCGCAGAGCCAAAGGAGCGAGCCCTTGGTCCCGATGTGGTCCAGAAAGTGCAGACAGGAGTGGACGATGCTGGCCCCAGCTGAGAGAGTCA
>JBAVWD010000586.1:0-3088 GCA_049697655.1 Anaerolineae bacterium
GTGTACTCATCAGACGCCTCGGCCGCGGGTGCAGCACCGAGGGTCACTCTGCCTCTCCACTATGCCACTGCACGATGGCCGAGACCAGGTCGGTCGTGGAGCACCCCGGTACGAGCTGAGCGAGGAACACTTCTCCGCCGTACTCAGTCACGATCTTGGCCTCAGGCAGTTCCTCCATACTGTAGTCCCCGCCCTTGACGTACACATCGGGCCTCAGTGACTCTACCAGCCTCTCCGCCGTCCGCTCGGTGAACATGACCACCAGGTCGACGCATCTAAGAGACGCCAGAATCTCCGCCCGATCCTCCTGAACCATGTAGGGGCGCCCACGCCCCTTCAGATGTCGAGTGGACTGATCGTCATTTACGCCGACGATCAAGAGGTCCCCGTGCTGCCTGGCCTCCTTGAGGTAACGAATGTGACCCAAGTGCAGCAGGTCGAAGCAGCCATTGGTGAAGACCACCTTCCTGCCCTGAGATGCTGCCTTCTTGCGCAACTCACAGGCTTCCTCCAGCGAGACCACGGAACCACTCACTATCATCTATCCCCCTACGGCAGACCAGGGTATTCTACAGTGTTTGCAGTCTTGCGTCAAGCCCGTGCCGAGCCCAGGAGGACCGACCTCCGTGTACAGACGTCGCAAGCTCTTCAGCCGTGCCAGATGCCGACTCAACTGAGTGAAGCAGCCCTCGGTCTGCAAGGCGTGTGACCTCCGCCGACCCCTTTCTACTGGAACCCTCTGATGATGGCGTGCCGTCTCATGGCTGTGATATAATGTGCCCGTGACCGGTGAGCATCACCAGCGAGGTTCCAAGACTAGGAGGCTGGCCCTCGCCCTCCTGGCCAGCGCCATCACGTTGACCTGTCTGCTTGCCCTTGCGGTCTTCTCCGCGTGGCCTGTGGGCACGCTCGCTGCCATTCTCCAGCCCACCTCCACGTCTACTCCGACTCCGACGAACACCCCGACCCACGCGCCGACCTTCACTCCGCTTCCGACCGCGACCCCCACTCATACTCCGACGCCGACGGTGGTCGAACCTCAGGTTCATCAATGGCTGGGCCGCCCGTTCGGGAGTGGTGATGGAAACGAGCCCAGCCGCTTTTATCCCTATGGTTCCACTGCCAGGGGCAAGTATCGCATCCATCGCGGTGCCGACTTCCCTAATCCCTTTGGCACTGCAGTCTTCGCCGCGGGCAGGGGGCGAGTCATCGTGGCCGGCACGGACCATCGGGTCATGCGTGGCGAGCGCGTGAACTTCTACGGTCAACTGGTGATCATCCAACTCGATGAACTTTATCGTGACCAGAAAGTCTACGTGCTCTACGGACACCTCTCCAAAGTGCATGTTCGCTTTCTCCAGACGGTCAATGAAGGCGACCTCATCGGCGAGGTGGGCATGACGGGCGTCGCCATCGGCCCCCATCTGCATCTTGAGGTGCGGGTGGGCCGGAACAGCTACGAACACACCAGGAACCCTGAACTCTGGCTGCGCCCTCTCCCTGACAAGGGCACCGTCGCGGGTCTCCTGGTTGACAGCGAGGGCCGACCCATCGCCGAGCACCCTCTCACTCTCTACCGCAGCGATACTCCGGATCGGCGCTGGCAGGACGCAACGACATACGCCGCCAGTGACATTAATCCTGACGAAGAATGGCTGGAGAACTTCGTGGTGGGCGACGTACCCGCAGGAGAATACCTCCTCAAGACAAACGTGGACGGGCGACTCTACACCGAGGAGATCACCGTGCGCCCAGGGGAGATCGCCCGCGTTGCCATAGAGGCCACGTAATGTGGGCAACATAGTTGCAGCGGACGCGCTGGTGCCCAGGTGCAGAAAGGGACGGCCACCTGCCGGGCACACTCGCAGGGCCCACCCAAGTGACGAGAGATGATCTGTCCAGACTGCGGTGCGGAGACACCGTCGCAAGCCAGACTCTGCGCCAAGTGCGGCTCCGAGCTCGCCGACAGGATGCAGCCTTGTGGCTCCTGCGGAGCGCCCAACCCTGCGACCGACAAGTTTTGTCGCCGGTGCGGAGCCGCCCTGGAAGCCGTCCACGAGCAGGGTCAACGCACGGTCAAACCTGAAAAGCAGGAGACCCGGGCGGAGACCGACGGAAATACCTGTTGGCGCTGTGCCACAGTCAATGATGTGGGCAAGAGATTCTGTCGCCGATGCGGTGCCAGGCTGATCGATCCTGCACAACGACTGGCAGAGCTAGGCGACGAACTCTCTTCCCTGCGCCTCACTCTCTCCGCCGTGCCCGCCCGTGTCGGGGAGCGCGAGCGGGCGACCGTCGACCATCTGGCAGGGTTGTTGCGGTTATCGCAGGAGGCCTTCGAAGCGGGCGACACGGAGAAGAGCGGTCAGTTGCTGACCGAGATCGAGCGCGGTAGCAGCGAGTTGTCGGCGGGGGTAGCCCGGCTCGGGGAGCTCGACAACGCGGCCGAGCAGGCAGAACGAGCCCGCGCAGCGATCGCTGCAGTTACCGAGGAAGCCAGAGCGGCTCTGGCCTTGCTCACCCACGCCAGCACCTCCCGCCTGCAAAAGGCGCTTGGACGGTTGGAGACACGTCTGGCGTCCGGCACTAACGCCCTCGAACAGAGCCATTTCCAGAGGTCCTGTGCGCTCCTCACCGGCGCTGTCGCAGACAAGGACCTGAATGCCGTGCGGAACGCCCTGGCCACCGCGCAGAGCGAGCAACAGGAAATGGAGGGCCTCGCACGCCAATTGCAGTCCCAGTTGGCAGACTTACAAGCCAGGCTAGATCGCACCGACCAGGACCTGGCAGCCGAGGCTCTGGAGTCCCCGGCCCTTGGGCGCAGACTTCAGCTCGTGCACAGACAACTGTCGACGGCTCAAGACATGCTGGAACGGGGTGATCTGAAGCGGGCACGTCAACTCGCCGACTCCGTGGAGGCTAACTTGAAGACCGTGGACCAGGTCCGGTTGTCCAGGGCAAAGGAGCGTGAGGACAAGCAGACTGTGGAGGCACGCCTCGTTGAGGAGAGCGGCGCCTTACGAGAGAGCCTCGTGATCCTGCGCGAGAACCTGGAGAGCTTTGCTCATCTCAGTACTGATCGGCAGCT
>JBAVWD010000587.1:0-9273 GCA_049697655.1 Anaerolineae bacterium
GGCCCGGTCTGGGCTATCAAGGAGGACCCTCGCCGGACCAGGTTGGGTGCATTCATACGTCGTTTCTCGCTCGATGAACTTCCCCAATTCATCAACGTCTTCCTTGGCGAGATGAGCCTGGTAGGACCAAGGCCCGAGCGGCCCGTGTTCGTGGAGCAGTTCAAGCAGATCATCCCCCGGTACGTGGAGCGCCACCAGGAGAAAGCAGGATTGACCGGATGGGCTCAGGTCAATGGTCTCAGGGGCGACACGTCCGTGGTGGAGAGGACCAAGTACGATCTGTACTACATCGAGAACTGGTCTATTCTCTTCGACTTCAAGATCCTCATCAAGACCTTCTTCACTTTCCTCCGCGACAAGGCGGCCGTCTGAATCCCCTGGCCCTCGTAACGGGTAGCTTCTCTGCGTTCCACCCTTGGGATACTGGTCCCTTCAGTAGGGCGACGCGAAAGGATCTTGTGCAGATGGCCGCGGCGGGAAAGCGGGCGGCTGGTGCCCGAAACACGGCTGGGGTGCTGGCTGGGCAAGAGTGGGGAGCAATCCAGCTTGGCTGAGAGTTGGCAGCGCGGGGCTACAACGCCCATAATAGAGTGCCGGATACTGCGCAGCCTTGAAAGCACACTGTGACGCGGTGGACGGCTGAGCATTGTGCTTTCGCCTTGTATGGCAGGAAAAGCGGACCAGAGGAGAGTGTAGATGATAGAGGTTGAAGGTTTGACGAAGTACCACGGCAACAAGGCAGCCACCAGGGATTTGACATTTCTATCCGTTGGGCTTTTCACTTCTTCGCTCATTCGAGACCAGGCCGTGGCTCCGTTACTCGGGTCCGGAGCGATGCGCATCCTCTGGTTGGTGGACGTCGCGAGAGGAACCTCCTGACTCCCGGCCAGTGATATCGTGACCTACGTCTCGTCGTCCACCCTTTGCTTCGACTCTCTGACGGGGATCATTGATACCAGGGACGTCATCTTCCACCTCAGAGGAGACGGCCACGCCAACTGTCCTACCGCAGTCGTGGCGCACTCCTGGACCCTGGACCGTCGATCAGGAGAGCAGCTCAAACATCGATGCTGCAGTGCCCAGCGAGGTACGGCGCAGGATGCTGCCCCGATAGCTAGATGGCTCGTGTCATCCTACGCCATCTCTCTGTCTGTCCTCTTGCGAAGCTGGGACTGCGCCTTCCCCTGGCTTCAAAGCACCTGCGCTCACTGCCAGCAGAACCCCTGGCGCCATCGGTGGACGATGCACACTGTGGGTCCACAGGCGAGGGCATCGAACAGAGGATGTCAGGCCAGACTCTAGCACGGTGCGGAGCCACCGTTGGTCTGTGTGACTTGTCGACGAGCTCTTTGGTCCGTGGAAAACGCAGGCAACTGCGACGACCTGCTGCAAACCCTCACCGCTCCAGGTCTGCGGCTCGACCGCGGTAGGCAGCTATGCAGCAAGAACGATTCCGCAGGACTGGAAGTGGAACTGTCTTGCCTTGAGAGTTGCTGGGAGCGGAGCCTGAATGCCGTGAGGGAGTTGGATACCGGGGCCAGTGGGTGTACACCGGACGACGATCGTCTGAATGAGGCGATAAGCTGCCTCGCCGGCTGGGACGAGGAGCAGACGGACATCGAAGTAAGCCTCAAACTCGAACGCCTCCCCGAGAGTCAGCTAAGCAGCGGAGAGAGAGGAACCTTTCTTCGTATCATTCAGGAAGCGTTGCGGAATGTCCATCAGGATGCGTCCGCGTCCTGATCTGGGCGGCGAACAGCAATGGTGGGTGTTTATGCCTTCCCCATGGCGTCACCGGTGCCTGGCAGTGTGGAGGAGCGACGAGTGTCGGCCGTGGCTGCGGCGATGTCGTCAATGGGGGAGTTGACCCACCGCCAAATCCGTCACTTCTGGACCATGGCGTGCCAAGTCAGCGTGAGTTCTCTGATGGCCCGGTTGGTGAGTTGTCTATGGTAGCGCTGCTCGCGGGGCACTACAACCGCCAGGATGAAATCCTCACCGTCCACTTGGAAGGAGCGGCATACGAGCCGCATGTGATCGCTGGCTCTGATCGACACTTCGTCTAGGGGGGCCATGCCCACGTGGTCCTGAGTCTGTTGTGCCACGCTTTTGAGGAGGGCCACCATCGCTGCAGTGACGTCGCTGTCGTAGCCGGCGGGTGCCGTGGCGATGGGTAGACCATCGGGGGTGGCCAGCACTGAGGCTTCGAACTTGCCCTCACGGTTGATCCTCTCCAGTGTCTCCTCGAACGTCACGGTCGACATGTATCTACATCCTGGATATCACTAGGTTTATGGCTGCCTTGAGCGTTTCCACCACGCCGACGCCCTCCGTAGCCACCGATTGGAACTGAGGCACACCGTCTCGTGCCAGTTGCATCCTCAGCAGGGCTATGGGGGCTATGCTGGGCAGATCGCGCTTGTTGTATTGTAGCACGAGCGGAAAATCAAGCGGGTTCAACCCCAGGGCGCGCAGATTCTCGTCGAGGCTGCGCATGGTATCAATGTTGGCCTTGAGCCGATTCAGCTGGGAATCGGCCACGTACACCACACTGTCGGCGCCTTGAAGTACCAGCCTTCGACTGGCAACGTAGCAAGGTTGTCCGGGTACCGTGTAGAGGTTGAATTTAGGCTTGAGCCCCCTGATGCGACCCAGCTCGAGTTGCATGAAATCGAAGTAGATGGTGCGATCGCCGCGGGTCTTGAGGGATATGAGCTCGCCTCGCAGTTGAGGGTTGGTCCTGTCATGGATATACTCCAGGTTGGTGGTCTTGCCGCTCATGGCTGGCCCGTAGTATACGATCTTGAGGTTGACCTCCCGCATTTTCCAGTTGACGAACATCGTGCCCCCACGGGCAATGGCGTGGCTCCTCTCGATCAGAGGAAGGCCTGATCCAATCCCTCAGCCACGGCCTCTCCAAACTCCCGATCCACGACCGAACTAGCTTTCTCCAGCCAGGGCTCCAGCTCGGCTGCGATTCCAAGCAACTCATTGACCGCGAGCCGGGCGAAGATGCGCACCAATCCCACTTGGGACATCTCATCGAAGATGATCACAAGAAGCAAAGTCTCTGCGACCGTCGAGACGTAGATGCTACGTCTTTGCCCCTCATGGAAAAGGTAGGAGAAGGGCGTCGCTTCACCCATCTGTCTGGCCATCTCTGCCGTGGCCGCCATATTGCTGGCTGTGACCGCCGCCAGGGCCGACGTATCCAGTCCGGCGTCCTTTCCCTTGTCCACGACAAGTTGTCCACTGATATCTGCCAGTAGCACACAGACTGCTCGACTCCGGTCGAGCAACCGCTCCAGGCAGTCATCCATGCGGATGAACAGATCCTCCGGGGGGTTCAGAAGCTCCATCATGCCTTCTCTCCAGCTCGGTCACTACTCCTCAGGCAGATCGTACCAGCGCCTGGTTTCTCCGATCCTCGCCCTAGCTTGCCAGCGAAGGGACTTGGGTACCGCCTCGATAGTCTGCCTGAGTCGACGGGCGCGCGACACATAGAGCTGCTTGTCCTCGTCTCCGAGGAAATCATCAACGAGTTCGATACTCTTCTCGAGATTGAGGGTAACCGTTTTGTACCAGCCCCAGTCGTCGCTGCAGACGGAGGCCAGGTAATCGGCATCCAGGCTTTTCGCGTCTCCCGCAGGTCCTGGTTCGTAGTCGCAGAGGATGGCGTAGATGTCCCTGAGGTCCTTTTCGCCCATCTGCACAATCTGTAGGTTTGACAGAAGGAGGTCTGTCACGGGGAGCGTCAACTCGCTCAACTCCAGGCGATGGGCGAACTGTAGTCTGTGACACATGTGAAAGGTGTCAACAAAGATGTCTAACGCCACGCCTTCCTGTTCTGCCGCATACTTGAGTCGTGTGTGTCCATGGAGGGCATTGAACCGGCGATGAGGCAGATACCCCAGGCTCTCCATTACCAAGTCCAGTTGTTTGCGGTCCCTGCCATAGACCGCAAAATCCAGGTCGAGGCCCTCCGGCGGGAGCGTAATCCTAGCTGCGCTCTGGCACACGGCTTTGACGGCCATGCCTCCCAGAAGGCGTAGACAGACCCCTCTCTGCGCGGCGGCAGTGACGGCGTCGCGAGCCCGTGAGAGAAGCACGGTAGAGACATCCGAGGCGACGGCCTCTTGGAGGACCGCCGGTTGCACTTCCTCCTCGGTGAGGGCGACGGCAGCCGTCTCAGGCGCAGCGGGCCCCGCCACCTCTTTCAGCATCTCAGACAGCCTCTTCGCGGCCAGATTGGCCGTCAAGTCCAGGAGAGGCACATTGATGTTGCGCGCGCATAAGACGTACAGGCAGCCCACACGGAGGTTCTTGACCACCATTCTCGCGTCGTGGAATACGATATCCAACTGCTGGACCTTACGACGTCTGGTGGTTTCAAGGCCCTCTATGGTCTGCAATAGGGTGCGCGCTGCTGGCAAGAGGCTGCTCTCGTCAAAGGCCACAGGCAGGGCCTGCGCCACTAGTGTGCCATGCGAGTCGCAGACAAAAGACCCCTTCACGCCAGCAACTGCATTGATGTCGGCAAGGAGTTGTTCCACGGGCCTACCTCCCTTACTACCTGAGTATCTTGGCTGCCTCTGCACTGACCAGGGCTGGTGACGCCTTCTCGCCCAGAGCCAGACCGACAAAGAATGTGGTGTGTTCAATGACCAGCATTCTCTCATTGCCCATGGTGATGAGTCCCCAATCGAAAGCGCTCAGCTTCATACTCTCACCGACTTCCTTGGCTGCGTTCCCCACAAACACAGCGACGGCTCCTTCTTTCTCAGGACTACCGTCTATGTCGCTGGCGAAGACCACTCCATCGTGGGAGATGAGTACCGAGCCTTCCACACCGCTTATCGTCTTCAATTGACGGGCCAGCCTGGTCATCTCGTCAGCCCCTTGCGCTGGCACTTCGGCGGGCTCTACCTCGACTGATTCCCACGTCCCGGCCGCTTCTTCGTCCATCCGGCGCATGCCCTCCAGAAGAAGACCATTCCAATTGCTGGAGATGGTCCTCTGAGGGGCTTCTTGTCCCTGCTGCACGACGAAGGAACCATCGGGCCAACTCAGCAGCTCGTAGACAGCTTCTTCGCCTACGAGGTCCTCGACGGCGGCATGCACGATGGCACCATCTGAGAAGCAGATGACTCCTTCCTTGTTCTCATGCACCAGACACACGGTTGCTGTGTTCATCTCGTTGCAGTTGAGCTGGATGATGTTCGTCAGGCTCAGCTCTTTTAGACTTCCCTCCAGCGGCATCTACAGTTCTCCTTTCTTCGGCTCGCGTGGGTTCCTGGCCCGCCAACGCATCAGGTCCTGCATCTCCGCCTCGTCCCACTTGGCAGTCTGCGGTGCCGGTGGCTTCCTTTCTTGAAAGAGGTTGTCCAACTCTTTGCTAAGCGAACTGGCGAAGTCAGAGGTCAAGGTCTCTCTTGGTTTGGCTGTGGGCGTCTCGGCTGCGATGCGCAGCAGGTCTTGGATGCTTCGCTTGATATACAGCCACACCATTCCGATCTTGGGGGCATAGGTACCTCGGTCGAATATCAGCACCAGGAAGAGGCCGCTGGCTATGTTGGATGCGTAGATATCGTACCTCTCGCCTTCGTGGAATGTGAGGTTGAAGGTCCGGCGAGTTTCCTGCAACTGACGCGACATCTCAGAGGTGGTCGCAAAGCTCGCGGCCAGAAGAGAGACCATGGTGGTGACGTCTAGGTCTCCGGCATCTCCGGCCTGCGCGATGATCTGGCCCATGGTGTCGACCATGACCACGGCACCCGCGTCGGCATCGACGAGCAACTCCCTCAGCCTCCTGCCGATGACCTCCAGGTACTCTCCTGAAAGCGACGAGACAACTTGTCTTCTCATCTAGATCCTCTTGTTCTCGGCCAGAGTGCAAAAGAGGCCAGCCCTCCATTCCATCTCAACAGAAGCTGACCTCACGACTGATTGCCCCTCAGTGAGAGACCGGAACCACTCGGCTGGAGACGCGAGGGCATCACCAAAATAGTATATCACTTTTCTTAGGATATGTCAACAAGTTCGGGTCTGCAGGGCAGGACTTGTCGCGCACAGTGCTCACTGCGCTCTGGTTGCTGCGTTAGGTTGCTGGTTCCTCGCCTGACAGGGCAGGGTCACAGTGAAGGTGGAACCCTGGCCGACCTCGCTCTTGACGTCGATCCGGCCTCCGTGTCGCTCGATAATGCCGTGGCTTATGGAGAGGCCCAGGCCCGTGCCCTTGGGTTTGGACGTGTAGAACGGATCGAAGATGTTGCCCAGCTCTGGCAGAGGGATGCCCTCGCCGGTATCGGTGAAGCTCATGCTCACCTCATTTCGTTGTTCGTCCCAGGCTGCGTCAATGAAGAGATCTCCTCCGGCGGGCATGGCTTCGACGGCGTTGATAATGATATTGAGGAATACCTGTTTCAGTTGATCGGCTTCTCCAAGCACGGGGGGCATGGGATCGATGGCATTCCGATGGACCATGACATTCCCATGTTGTATGCGCTTGCCGACCAGCGAAAGAACATCGTCGAGCACTACCTGTATGTCCACTGGTCCCTTGCTCTCGGCAGAGGGACGATAGAAGTCAAGCATGCGTTGCACCAGATCGATGAGTCGCTGCACCTCTTCCCGCGCCATGGAGAGATACACCTGGCGTTTGTTTTCGTCCAGGGGGCGCCTTTGCGTCACCAAGTGCAGGCAGTTCTGAATCACCTGCAAGGGGTTGTTGATTTCATGAGCGAGGGAGGCGGCCAGCTTGCCGGTAGCGGCCAGTCTCTCGGCTTTCAACAACTGAGCCTGTGACCTCTCCAGTTCAAGCGCGAACTCGGCAAGCTCAGTGTACAGGCGCGCATTCTCGAGGGCTATAGCGACCGTAGCAGCCATCGAGTTCAGGAGTTCGAGATCTTCGTCCGTGAACTCTCCGGCCGCCTTGTTGACCAGTTCGATGGCTCCGATCACGTGGTCCCTGATCACAAACGGCACGCACAGTATGGAGCGAGCCTCGAGGCCTAACTTCTGGCTGGCTTCCCTGAGGTGACGGGGATCGGCGCTGACGTCAGGGACAAGCAGAGGTTCGCCTTCTTTGACCACCCATCCTGCAATTCCCTGGCCTATCTGGAGCGTCATCGGAGGGCGCTGGCGAGAATCGCCGTGCAGGCTCATACGGAAGACGAGTTCACTCGTCGTCTCGTCCAGGAGCAGTAGCGACCCGGCTTCTGCCTTGATGATTTGGTTGATACCTTGCATGGCCAGGCGTAGCACCTCGTCGAGGTCAAGAGAAGAAGTGACAACGCGCCCGAGCTCGTTGAGGGCGGCCAGCTGGCTGGTTCTACTCCTGGTCGCCTGGTGTACGCGCGAGTTCTCGATGGCGATGGCCACTTGGCTGGCCAGAATGGACAGGAGTTCCAGATCGTGGTTGCCGAAGGGCGATTCTCGACCGGTTTTGCTGGCATTGAGCACGCCGAGCACTCGTCCTTTGAGCTTGAGCGGAACACAGAGAGCTGATGACAGCTCTTCTCTCTGCATGGCATCGCGGATGGCGGGGTCAGCGGTGCTGCGATCGGCCAGCAGTAGGGGTTCTCCGTTCTCCAGGACCCGACCGGCGATTCTTTCTCCCACCCTGACTCTGGCAGCGCCGACGAGTTCTCTGGGCAGGCCCCGAGCGGCTTCCACGCACAGCTCTTGCCTGCTCTCATCCAGCAACATGAGGGAGACCATGTCGGCGCCCGTTTCCTCTTCGACTACGCTGAGAATGAGGTCGTACAGGCGTTCGATCTCCACTTCCGAGAGCAGGGTTTCGCTGACCCGTACCAGGGGTAGGAGCGCGCCGAGATCGCCTCTCGCTTCGTGGCCAACTGGACTGGCCGAGGACGCCTTTGCAGACATCTTAGCTCCCCCCAGCCATCTTACCACGTTCTGTGACCTTTGACAACTGCACAATGTCTAACGCATTCGGTAGGAAAACGAAACGGGCAGCTACAGGGCGACCGTTAGCGGGGGAACCTTTGGCTGCAATCACGCGTCTCCTAGTCAAAGGGAGATCAAAGGGGGCTGCGGACCCCGCGCACAGATGGAAGGAGGCGCAGGATGAAGACGAGAACGCTGCTGATGGGTCTGACTGTGTTGGGACTACTTTTGGGGACGGCTGGGGTGGCCCAAGCCGATGGGGTGGTGATCGTGGAGCCTCCGCCCGGCGTGCCAGCGCCCGAGGCACCCAACCTCGTGGTCGAGTACCATCGAGTCTCTGTGGACATCACCGACCAGGTCGCCACCACCGAGGTGGACCAGGTCTTTCTCAACGAGACGGAGTACGACCTCGAAGGGATCTACATCTTCCCCCTGCCGGAGGAAGCTGCTATCTCAGAATTCGCCATGTACGTGGATGGAGAACGCTGGGAAGGGGAGATCCTGCCTCGAGACGAGGCGCGCGCGATATACGAGGACATCGTGCGGCAAAGGCTCGACCCGGCCCTGCTGGAGTATATCGGCCGGGACACTTTCAAGGCCAGCATCTTTCCTATTGAGCCGGGCGATGATCGGAGAGTGGAGCTGGCATACACACAGATACTGGAGAACGACGGTGGCCTGGTGAAGTACGTCTATCCTCTTGACACCGAACGCTTCTCGGCTCGACCTCTGGAAGAGGTGGTGATCTCGGTGCAGGTGGAATCGGCCCAGCCCATCAGGGCCATCTACTCTCCCAGTCACGATGTGGCCATAGACCGCATTGACGAGCATACGGTCAACGTCAGCTTTGAGGCCTCGGATGTCTTGCCCGATCGGGATTTCGAACTGTACTACACCGTCTCCGACGAGGACTTCGGCCTCAACCTGCTCAGCTATCGCGAGAGGGACGAGGACGGCTTTTTCCTGCTGTTGGTCGCGCCGAGGCTCGAGGTGGACGAGAGGGAGGTGGTGGCCAAGGACGTGATCCTCGTGCTGGATACGTCAGGGAGCATGGCGGGGGAGAAGATCGATCAAGCCAAGGATGCGCTGGAGTTTGTCCTCGACAATCTCAATCCCGAGGACCGTTTCAACATCGTGGCTTTCAGTACCGGGGTGACGCTATATGAGCAGGAGCCGGAGCCAGCCACACGCTCTGACGAGGCGTGGAGGTTCATCGACGACCTCCGTGCTGCGGGTGGGACCAACATCGACCTGGCCCTCGAGGAGGCCCTCACCATGGCCGATGGCGAGCGTCCCCAGATCATCATTTTCCTCACGGACGGCCTTCCCACCGAGGGCGTTACTGAGGAGGACACGATCATCGCC
>JBAVWD010000588.1:0-1929 GCA_049697655.1 Anaerolineae bacterium
AGAACGCGAGAGAAACCGTGGGAGATGGCGATCATCACCGCCAGGATGGAGCTCAAAACGGAGGCACAGCCATTGATGGCCCAGGCCCAAGGCACCAGGCCGGGCGCAACCCTGCCTACGAGCCTAACGCCGGCTGGGAACGGAACTCCCATCAGGAACCCAAGGGGAGCCAGCATAACCACGGAGGCAACAACACGGACGCCAAGATCCAAGCCTAGCAGCCAGCGGAATAGAGGAGGCAGAAGTAGCGGGTAGCAGGCCAGGAGGACGACCAGGACTGACATCACCTTTCTCAGGGCGAGCCTGGGCGAGGCCAGACTACCCAGGCCGGAGAAAGTCAGCAGGCTGAACAACACCGTGGCCAGCGCGTAGACGGGATGGCTGAGGAACAGGATGAAACGCTGCAACAATGGTATCTCGACGAAGAGATATCCGATACCCAGGAACAGAAAATAGAGGAAGAGACGCCTCCCGTATCTAATCTCCCCTCTGCCCCTCAGCAAGGCCAGGGGCAGGAGCACCATCGTCAGCGATGCAAGCATCACCAGGATCAGCAGGGCCAGCAGCACCAGATATCCACTCCCTCCGAAGGGCTGCCAGGTCTTGCCTAAGTTCTGAAGAATCTCCGGGGTCTGTGCCCAGCGGAAGAAGTGGAAGAAGAAGGGACGATCATCTGAGGGTGGCCTGACATCAAAGGGGTAGCTGGCGTAGAACCCCGCCCTGTCCTCAGCATCCAGCAAGGCGGCATACGCCTCATAGTAGAGAGGCTCCTCCAGAATGCTGTAACGGTTGACCTCGTCAGGGCTGATCCCGGCGTAGTAGACGAGATCAAAGCGCTTCTCTTTGGAGAACTCTCGAACGATATCCAGTTCCTCCCGGGTGAACTCCTGTCGCTTGACCACCAGCAGACCGGTGTACAGACTCCTCAGGGCGACTACGTGCCTGGCGGGGTCTTCGGCACCTGTGGTCTCCAACGCCGTGATGGCCAGGCCCAGGGTGCGCACGGTCTCGCTGGGCGGCGTCTGAAGCCAGCGATGGACGACTAACATGCCACCCGGCTTGAGGTGCTCCAAATACTCGACGAAGGCCTCAGTCGTATAGGTATAATTCTCGGACAGACTGTAGGCGCCGGAGCCCACTGGTTTGAAGCTATCTGCCAGAGATACCTGGATGATGTCAAACTGTTGGCGGCTCCGACTGAGATAGCTGCGGCCATCCTCGGACACGACCGTGACGTTATCCCTCGAGTACAAATCGCCGGTGTATTCCCTGTATAGATCTCTCACCACGCCTGAGAGCAAAGGGTTGCTGTTCACGGCGATGATCTCAGAAGCGCCACCGTGCTCAGCCACCATCACATCCAGCCCGGCGCCCGGCTCCAGAACCAGCACGCGCGGTTGAGGAACCAGCCGGTAAGGGAGGGACACCAGAAAGAAATCCAGGAAACCGAGATCGGTGCCTGGCGTGGCCGCGGTCAGGGGGCTCATATTGTCTCCATCAGTGAAGACGCCCTTCTGGGGAGGGAGGCGACCGTCATATACGTAGCTCAAGCCCGGGGCCGACCTTATGCCTTCGCTCTCCACAACATCGACGCGAGAGAAGGCGTTCCAGTCTCGGTGGGCAATGCGCGCGCCTGGATACCTCAAGCTGTTAGTGAGTGCTTTGTAGGGGGACATCTTGATCTCGAACACTGGGGGCAGACGAAGTGCGCAGGCCGCAAGGACGAAGCCAAGCGCCGCGGCCAGCGCAAAGCGCATCCACGAACGGCGCCAGGAGAGATACAGGGCAGCGATAGCACCCATCAAGGCAGCCATCACCACCGCCACCTCCCCGCCGCCCAAAGTGAGGAAAATGAGGGCTGCGGGGCAGCCCAGCCCGGACCCCAAGAGATTGGCGAAGTACGCCTTGCCTGCCTGTTCGGGCGCGGCA
>JBAVWD010000589.1:0-2512 GCA_049697655.1 Anaerolineae bacterium
GACATCTGGTCCACAAAGCCCCTGGTGGGCTGATCAGGGGAGACGTGGAGTTGGCCGACGGCGTAATCTCCTCCGTCGTGCTGTCCGGCGATTTCTTCTTCTTCCCGGCCGAGAAGCTCGGCGACCTTGAGAGGCAACTGGTGGGCAAGGTGGGCAAGGAGGCCGAGGAGGTCGAAGAGACCATCGCAGACTTCTACGCGGAGCAGAGCATCGAATCCCCTGGAGTGGAGCCCAGCGATTTCGCCAGGGTTGTAGTTGGCTGACCGGTGCAGACACTGGCCGTGTTCCCGGGCTGTCTGGTCCTTCATCGTATGCCTCAGTACGAGAAGGCCACCATCAGAGTGCTGCGGGAACTGGATATCTGCCTGGAGAATATCCCCGGAGCCGCCTGCTGCGGAGCTCCTCTGGAGTCCTTCACCGATAAATGGCGCTATCTCGCTATCTACAACCTAGCTCTTGCCGAGCGAATGGGGCGGGATGTGGTGACGCTGTGTGGGAACTGCGCCAACACCCTCTCGCGAGCCAAGGCCGACATGGTGGACCCAGGTCTGCGAGCGCAGGTGAACCAGGCACTGGAGAGACTGGGACTGCGCTTCTCGGGGGTGGCAGAAGTCAAACACCTGATCCGGTTGCTCAGCGAGCACCTGGATGAGCTGCGCGAGAAAGTCACCAGACAGCTGCCCCTGCGAGTGGCGGTGACTCATCCCTGCCAGGCCATTCGGCCCAGTGAGGTGATGGGCTTCGACGACCCGCTCCAGCCAGAGGCCATGCGCCGCATCGTGGAGCTGACCGGTGCGGAGGTAGTCGACTACGAGGCTGAGCAAGATTGCTGCGGGTCCACCCTCTATCTGGTGGATGAGAAGCTGGGCCTAGAGGCCGGACGTCGTAAGCTGTCCTCCGCTGGCGGCGCGGACGTGCTGGTGGGTGCCTGCGGCAACTGCCAGTTGCTCTTGGAAAGATTTCAGGGACTGCTGCGACAGAGTGGTGGGATAGAGAAAACGGCGGTCCTGACACTGCCGCAGCTCCTCGGTCTGGCCATGGGCATAGACACGGACGATCTGGGTATCGGACCGGCGACGGCTCGTGAGTTGATAGGGAGCTCGGTGTGAGCAAGACAGAGCTTGATGCACTGTTGAAGGGCTGCACCCAGTGCGGGCTGTGCCGTGAAGTCTGTATCGTAGAGAGGCTGGGTGCACATTCCATCACTTCCTTCCTGTGCGGGGAGGAGGAGTACTCCAGTTGGCTATGCTCCTCTTGCTGGCGCTGCCAGGAGGTCTGCCCTGAGGGCGTTGACATCCATGCCATCATGATGGAGAAGAGACGAGAAGAAGAAGCCCCGACCGGTCACCGGGCGAATCTTGTCAACGTCTTGAGCTTCGGCTATGCTCTGCCTGTCGAAAACGCCGTCAACGAACTGCGACGCTTCCATGGCCTGGAGCCGGTGCAACTCATATCCAAGCAGGCGGTGGAGACTCTGCTTGAAGGCCTAGAGGCCAGGAAGGCAGGTGAATAGACTGGTGGGCCCTCAATACCGCGGAGTCCCGGCCTGCCGCAAGGACTGTGTAGGCAAACTGGCCGAAGAGCTGGCGGAGAACATCGGAGAGACATCGAGGGGATAGGGACCAATGACAGCAAGAGTCCTAGATCTGGCAACCACGGAGCGGGATGCGAAGTTCGGCGAGGAGGTCACGCCGGAGTTCGATGTGCTCCGCACCTGCATCCAGTGCGGCACGTGCTCAGCTTCCTGTCCAACGGCCTATGCCATGGACTACACTCCCAGGCAGCTCTGGAAGCTGATTCAATTGGGCCTCAAGGACGAGGTGGTGAACAGCCAAACCTTCTGGCTGTGCACCACCTGCAAGGCCTGTACCGTCCGTTGCCCCCGAGGCATCGATCTCACCCAGACCATGCTGATGCTGAAGGAGTACGCGGTCAGAGAACAGTTGAAGATGCCCGAGGGTATCGGCGTCCTGCGGGAGACGGTCACCACCAAACACAACATCTCTGGGGACGAGAACGAGAACCGCCTTATCTGGGCGGAGAATCTGGAGCACAGGCCGGAAGGTCTGGAGGGCAGGAAGGGCGCCGAAGTAGTCTATTTCGTGGGTTGTGTTTCCGCCTTCTATCCCCAGGCCTACAGCATACCTCAGTCTCTGGTGCAGGTATTGGACAAGGCAGGAGTGAGCTTCACCACCATGGGCGGTGAGGAGTGGTGCTGCGGGTATCCCCTGTACGGAGCCGGGATGAAGGACCTGGTGGCCGATCTGGCCAGACACAACCTTGACCGGGTGAGGGAACTGGGCTCCACCAGATTGGTGGCGACCTGTCCGTCCTGCTACTATGCCTGGACGCACGTCTATCCCGAGTTCGTCGACTTGCCGGCCGACCTGGAGGTTCTGCACGCCACCGAGTATCTGGCCCGTTTGCTGGAACAAGGGAGCATCGCTCTAGGCCCGGTGGAGAGGATCGTCACCTACCACGATCCGTGCGACCTGGGCCGCAAGAGCGGTGT
>JBAVWD010000590.1:0-7534 GCA_049697655.1 Anaerolineae bacterium
TCGTAACGGACTTGGTGGACTTTCGCCTGCACAGAGCTCTGGAGGCCGGGGCTGACGCTGGCCTCAATCCTGCCCTGGGCGATGTCCAATCGGAGGTCCAGAGACTCGGCGGCCGAGCGGGGGCAGATGTGGTTATCGTGACGGTCGGGAGTGCGGCCGTCATGGAACAGGCGCTTCAGCTGACCGCTAAGGGAGGCACGGTCCTACTCTATGCTCCGCTGCCGCCGGGCGAAACGCTTCCCGTGGACGTGTGTGACTTGCTCTTCTCAGAGAAGACCCTGGTCACTACCTACTCGTGTGCGCCCGACGACACGCGGGCCGCGCTCGACTTCATCGCCAGCCGGACCCTGAAGACCGAAGGCCTGGTGACGCATCGTTTCGGTCTCGAGGAGGTGGGGGAGGCCATGCGCTTGGCGGCTGAGGGCGGGGAGTCACTGAAGGTGGTGATCGTCCCGTGACGGTGGACCGACGAAGTGGCCTGGGCCGGGCGCGGGCCGTCGGATCAGCCTGCGTCTTTCGTCAGCGGGAGCCTGGTAACGCATGACGTGGTCAAAGCTGTACGGCAGGCTTGACCTAAATCTGGCTTTGGTTGTCCTTCTTACCGTCTTCGCCTTCGCTCCGCTGGCCTACCCTGGTTTCTTTCAGTCCCACTCTGGGTTCCTGCCCGTGTTCCATCTCTACGATCTGGAGGGCGATCTATGGGGCAACTGGGGATGGGCGCCCCACCTGGTCACACCCCCGAATCCGCTGACCGGGGAGGGGGCCTTGCCATACCTGATGGCCGAACTGCTCCGCTGGTTCGGCATGGATGGTGTGCAGGCCATCAAGGGCGTATACGCCCTGGGTTTTGTGATCTCCGGAGTGACGGCGTATCTCCTGGGGAGGAGGTTATTTGGCCGCGCCGCAGGGCTGTTGGCGGCAGTGGTGTACGTTTATGTGCCTTTTCACCTGGCCACGGTGTATGTGCGCGGCGCCTTCGCCGAGGCATGGGCCTTTGCGCTGTTTCCCGTGGTCGTCCTCTGCTTCGAGAAGTACCTTCGCGACGGGAGTATGTTTTCGGCCGTCTCAGCGGTGCTCGCCTACGTCGCTCTCTCTTCCACCAGCCTTGGCCTGGCGCTGCTATTCGCTGTCCTCGTCCTCCTCTACATTGTGGCGATGGGCCCGTCCCGCCAGGCAAAGCGGTATGCTTTCATATTGCTGGTGCTGGCGTTGGGTTCGGCTCTAGTGCTTCAGCTGCCCACAGTGGTCAGGTACGGCCTGCCCGCGATGCGCGAAGAGGGCTTCGCACAGCATTTTGTGTACCCCTTCCAGCTATTGTCAGCCGGCTGGGGGTACGGGGCAAGCATTCCGGGGTTTAAGGACACCCTACCGCTTCAGGTTGGACTGGCAGCGACAGGTCTGACAGTTGTGACGGTCATTCTCCTGCCGGGTCAGCGAGGAACCAGTCCCCGCGTTGTGAGAACGTCAGGTTTCTTCGTGGCAGCGGCGGCGGTGATGGTCTTTCTCGTGACACAGCCTGCGTCCCTCTTCTGGCAGGTGACCAGGCTGTCCTCTGCCGTGAGCTATCCTTGGCAGGTGCTGTCTCTTGCGGTGTTCGCCATGTCCATGGCTTCGGCCGCCACAGTGCGACTGGAGCCCAGACTGGGGCGCTTGCCCTGGCAGGCGGTCTTGGTGTCGCTCGTCATCCTCGGGAGCTACGACTATCTGAGCCCGCGCTTCACAGATGTGCGCGTCGGCGGTTCGCCTGTCGCAGTTCTGGGCAACGAGGCGATGTTACTGGCATACCAACGGGACGGGCCGTTGCGCCATGGGGCCACAGTCCGCTTGACCCTCTACTGGCAGAGCCTATGCCCCATAGAAACAGACTACACTGTGTTTGTGCACCTTGTGGACCAGGAGGGAACCATCTGGGCTCAGCGAGATAGCATGCCGGTCGATGGGGAAAGGCCCACCAGCGCTTGGCAATTGGGGGAAATCATCGGAGACACGCACGTGATGACTATTGACGTGGAGGGTCCTCGCGAGGGGTACGTGGTGGAGGTCGGGCTCTACGATCATAATACCGGGACAAGGCTGCCCCTGTCGAGCGGGGCCACAGCGATCACACTGGAGTAGTCAAGGCATTTGTCTACCATGGCCAGGTCGATCCAGCACAGGCTCGGGCGCTGCGACACGAACCTCCTTCTGGTCGTGGCTCTCACGGTCTTTGCCATAGCACCGCTGTTTCAGCCTGGGTTCTTCTGGGGTGCTCACGATGCCCGCCATAGCGTCTACTTCCTTTATGAGTTCGATCGTTCGATTCAGGACGGAATCCTGTACCCGCGCTGGTCGCCCGACATCACATTTGGGTACGGTTATCCGCTGTTCAACATCTACGGTCCACTGGCCTTCTACCTGGGTGAGGCGTTTCACCTCCTCGGTCTAGACTTGCTCTGGGCCATAAAGATGGTCTTCGCCACCAGCTTCGTGCTCTCAGGCCTGACCATGTACCTGTTCGTGCGCAGGCTGATGGGCGGCTGGGCGGGCCTGATAGCCGGTCTGGTGTACGTGTACGTGCCTTACCACATCGGCGATATCTACGTGCGGGGTGCATTCGCCGAATCTGTAGCTCTCGTGTTCTTTCCTCTCATCCTCTGGACCTTCTACGAGACGGTGGAGAACCCGCGTCCGGTGGCCCTTGCGGGTGGCGCTCTTTCATATGCCGGCTTGGTCTTCTCGCACAACGGGCTCTTGCTATTGTTCTCGCCATTCCTGGGCATCTATCTGGTCTTCCTGGTGGTGTCAAGGGCGTGGCAGGACGTACACGATGCTGGAGCTTCCACACGCAAGGGCTGGGCGCGCCTGGCCAGGGCGATGGGAAAGCGTGGCTGGGCGCCGCTGGCCAGTTTGCTGCTGGGACTGGGTCTTAGCGCTCTCTTCTGGCTCCCCATGGCTGTGGAGTTCAAGTACGTCAGGTTAGATCAGTGGCTGGGCGGCTACTACGACTACCGCGACGACTTCGTCTACTTCTTTCAGTTCTTCTCGCCCTTCTGGGGCCATGGCTTGAGCCGTCCAGGACCACATGATGATCTCTCTTTCCAAATAGGAGCGGTACCTGTCATCCTCTCGGTGTTATCGCTCGCTGCGGTGGCACGAATGCGGGACAGAGTCCAGAGGCGGATGACACTCTTCTTTCAGGTTTCTCTGGTCGCGATCGTCTTCTTGATGCTCTCCGCCTCGACGGCGTTATGGGAATTGGTGCCCATCGTCATCTTCGCCCAGTTTCCATGGCGACTGCTGGCGCTGGTGATGCCCTGTGTGGCCTTCTTGGCCGGCTCGGTCGTGGCGAATGAAAGACAACCCCGTGACGACCGAGGGCCAACCCTAGCTACCTGCGGCTTGACCATCCTGATCATCGTCGCCAGTTATGCCTATCTCTCCCCACAGATCATCGAGCCTGCTGAGGGGCCTGTCTCGCTGGCTGGCATGATGCGGTTCATGCAAAGCAGCAATCAGATGACGGGGTCAGTGGCCTGGACACACGAGATACCGACCTGGTCGGCTTTCGCAGAGCACGTGATGATGGAAGGTGAGGCCCCAGATCTTAAGGTGGATCTTGCAGAGCTACCGAAGCCGAGGAGACGCCTGGCCGTCGATCTCCAGGAAAGCACCACGATCTCTCAGGAACTGTGGGTCCATGCCGAAGAGGAGGGGCGGATTGTCTTCAACATCTTCTACTATGCGGGGTGGCAGGCCTACATCCTCGACGGTTTGCACGGCGAGATACAGACGCGACTGGAAGTCATGCCTCACGGGAGCATCGGTAGGGTATCGGTCTCGGTGCCTGAGGGGGAGTACTACCTGCTACTACGGTTCGAGGATACCCCGGTGCGTGTCGTGGGGCAGTTGATGTCGGTGACCAGCTTGCTGACCGCCTTTGCCATCCTCGGCTGGGGGCTGTATGGCCGTGCCAGAGACCGAGCATAGAGGTTTGCGCGTGTCGGGGAGCAGTTGGCGACGGCGGGCGACCAAGCTCGATTGGAGCGCACTCCTGGTTCTGATACTTAGCGTCTTCGCCTGGGCTCCGCTGGTGGGTCCAGCGTACTTCCTCAACGCACACGACGCCCCGCACTCCATATTCTTTCTAAACCAGTTCGACCAGGCGTTGAGGGACGGCGTCCTGTATCCTCGCTGGGGAGTGGACTTCGCACTGGGATACGGATACCCGCTGTTCAATATCTACTCCACGCTGGCGTTGTACGTGGCTGAAGCGTTTCACATCCTGGGGGCGAGCCTCACGGGGGCCATCAAGCTCACCTACATCGCGGCCTTCATGCTCTCTGGGCTCACGATGTACGCCTTCGGGAAGAGAGTGCTCGGGGCGCAGGCCGGCGTGGTTGCGGCTGTGGTCTACATGTACGCGCCGTACAGACTCCTGGACATCTACGTACGGTCCGCCTTTGCAGAATTCTGCGCCTTCAGCTTGCTGCCCCTAGTTCTCCTGCTCTTCTATGACCTGGTCCAAAGACCGTCACCGCGGAGTGTGGTCCTGGCCAGCCTGGCCTACTCTGCTCTCTTCCTGACCCATGTGGCGACAGCATTCATTTTCAGCATGCTCCTGGTGCCCTATGTGGCGTTCTTGGTGTTCTCCAAGATCAAAACCGGTTGGGCTCCCACACTGCGCGTGGCTGGACTCTCAGCAGCTGCCGCGCTCTTCTCACTGGCACTGGCTTCGATCTTCCTGCTGCCGATGATCGCGGAGAAGGGGTTCATTGTGGAGGGTCAGTGGACACAGGGGAGTTTTGGCTACGCAAAGCACTTCGTATACCCATCACAGCTCTTCTCGCCCTACTGGGGCTATGGCTATGCGGGTGAGGGCCTCAGTGACGAGATGTCGTTGCAGTTGGGGATGGCAGCAACGACGCTGGCCATAATCGGCGCAGTCTGTTCTCTGTCTCGACAGGCTGGGAGGAGATCCCATGTGGCATTCTTCCTGGTGGCATCCGTGGTGGTAGTGGCTACCATGATGCCGGCTGCTGAGTCCCTGTGGGAGATCCTGCCCCTGGCCGCCTTCGTTCAGTTCCCATGGCGACTTCTGGCTCTGGCTGTCCTCACGATGTCCGTGCTGAGCGGCGGCGCCATCCATAGCGTCCTGGGAGATAGCTCGGGCGTTGCTCATCGGCTTGATGCGCGCGTGGCCGTCCTCGGGTTGGCGGTTATCCTGGTCAGCTACGGTTACACGCTGCCACAGTACACCGAGCCCTCTTCGCGTTCAGAGCAACCGGTGGCGATCATCGACTTCGAGTCGTTCTACCCTCCGGACAGGGTGGGGATGACCATTTGGGCTCAGGAACAGCCACAGGATACACCGCTGGTGGAGCAGTACCTGGCTGGGGAGCCACTCGTGAAGGCTATGGCCTTAGACCAGGGCGCGCAGGTGGAGATGGTCAGGCACGGGGCAGCCTCGGAGGAGGTGTTGGTCAACTCGCCTAACGATACGGAATTGCAGTTCCTGACCTACTATTATCCCGGTTGGAGAGGTCTTGTTGATGGGCGTGAAGTCGGGATCTACCCCAGTGGCCCGCATGGGTTGATCACCATGAAAGTCCCAGCGGGGGGGCATCATGTGTCGATCCGCTTCGGCGACACACCGGCACGTCTGCTTGGGGCTCTAGTCTCTGTGGCGTCTCTCTTGCTCGCATGGGGCATCCTGATCTGGCAGTGGGTGAGAGAGCGGCGATTGACATAACCGGACGCTGTTCCAAGGTCACTTCACATAAGTACTGCCCGTCGGAGGCGAAGGACTTCGTGGACAACATAGCGATGAGACGCGGGTAGTGCGGTGCTAGAGGATCTCCACCTCGTAGTCGGCCACGTTGGCATCAAACCGGCTGTTGGCAATCGCTTGCACGACTTTCTCCAGGAGGCCGTGGGCATAGGCTGGATCGTTGGAAACGCAGGCGATGCCGATGACCGCCGAGTGCCAGACATCGTTGTCGTCAACCTCAGCGATGGAGACATTGAACTGGTTGCGCACCCTGGCGATGACCGACTTCAGTACTCTGCGCTTGTCCTTGAGGGACTTGCTGTGGGGTATATCCAGGGTGAGTGTACAGATACCAACGACCATGGTGCGGTTCGAGTAGACGGTGATTTCATTGTGACCGGTGCGGGCCCGTGATCGGGAGGGCTTCTCTGGCACTCGGTCGAGTCGAGAGTCGCATCCCAGCTAGGGGCTGTGCGCTCCCAGCCGCGTGTTTTCAAAGCTTGGTCAGGTAAACCGGACTCTTAGCAAGCCTTTGAGGTCGCCCCACGCCGTCTCTATGACGTGTACCCGACTGTCTGGGTCGTCGACCCAGGCAACGGGGACCTCGAAGATCTGGTACCCCTTCTGCTCCGCTCGTAGCAGCAACTCCGAATCGAAGAACCACCCTTGATCTTTGACCATGGGAACCAGGTCCAACACAGCCTGGCGCGTCAAGGCCTTGAACCCACACTGGGCGTCCGTGAAACGGTTCCTGAACATCACCTTGATCAAGAGGTTGTAGCACCTGGAGATGATCTCTCTCTTGAGCTGTCGCTCTACACTGGCCCCTTTCGTCAGCCGCGAGCCAATAGCCACGCGATAGCCTTGTTGGGCCAAGCTATCAATCAGCGGGGGGAAGGACTCAAGATCGGTGGACAGGTCAACGTCCATGTAGCTCACGATATCGGCATCGCTTTCGAGCCACGCTCGCCTGAGTGCGCGTCCTCGCCCTTTCTGATCCAAATGAAGGTAGGTCACCTCGGGGAACCGGGAGGAGAGTCTGTTGGCTATTTCCAGAGTCCGATCCACTGACGCGTTGTCTGCAATCACGATCCGCCAGCGGTAGGGGAAACTCGCACGGAAGAAGTCGCGCAGAGTATCTATGCTGTGTTCCAGATCCCTTTCCTCGTTGTAGACAGGAATCACGATGTCCACAGTTGTGCTGCGTTTGTTCTCGGGCACGCTCTGCTCCTGGCAGTAACCGCCCCATTATAACAAAGGGGATCGTTTTCCGCACGCACAGCCATCCTGAAGGCTTCATGAACGACTCAACCTCCCGAGGTCGTCTTCCACCTTGGGGGTGTCCTGTCCTAAGGCTCTTCGCAGCGCGCCATGACCTTGCCCGCGCATGGAGGACCGATCTGTTGCAGGGGCGCGGACCATTCTGTATAATGCATGTAGGCTCTCGTGACGTACTCAGTTGGGCCGCAGTAGAGGTAGAGACAGAGAGTGTTCGGAAGAGGCAAGAACATCGAGCAAAGCCTAACGCGCACGCGGCGCTCCTTCTTCGGGAGGATTGGAAAGCTTTTCTCTCAGGCGGAGTTCGATGGCCGCTTTTGGGAAGAACTGGAGGAATTGCTCATCCAGGCGGACGTGGGCGTGGCTACCACCGTTGAAATCGTTCAGGACGTGCGCGACCAGGCGGGAGCTCAGAGGTTGCGGACACCCGGTCAAGTCCAGGAGACGTTGCGGCGGAGGTTGCTGGAAATCCTGGGCACAGCGCCAGCTGCGGATCACACTGTTGATGGG
>JBAVWD010000591.1:0-3388 GCA_049697655.1 Anaerolineae bacterium
AGGTCTTGATGAGAGGCATCAGTCGTGTTCTCACCGAAGCTGGCCTGCCGCACCATCTGCTCGGTGTCCCGGCGATGTTCGGCTTCGCCATCTGTGAGAGGGAGCCGACCGACTACCGCACCTGGGCGGAAAGTGATACACCGATGTACGAGAGGATCATGATGAACCTCATTCACAGGGGCGCCGTGCCTGATCCTGATGGACGAGAGCCTTGGTTCCTTTGCGCGGCCCTCTCCGAAAGAGACGTCGAAGACACTTTGAACTATTTCGAAGATGCGGTGCGGGACGCCAAGGACGGTAGCGCCATCTGACCGCATTTGTCGGGGCTGGATCCTCTGCTGATGCCATAGCCGGTGCGTGCAGAAGCAGGAACAACCAGACAGATGGGAATACGACTTGCTTCAAGGCGATTCCTACCGGGAAGTCCTGGTCAATCGCAACTTCCTGGCCCTGTGGCTGGGACAGGCACTTTCACATGTGGGACAATCCATCGTCTACGTGGTGGTGGCCCTATACGTCTACGAGTTGACGGGATCGGCACAACAGGTCTCCTTTGCCGTGGCCCTGGAACTCCTGCCTTTGGTGGTGGTTGGGCCGCTGGCCGGGGTGCTCGCCGACCGTATGGAACGCAGACGCATACTATTGGCAGGCTTCTCTGTGCAGGCTGTGCTTCTCGGTCTGTTGCCTTTCACCGTCAACCTGCCACAGGTGTATCTTCTGGTCTTCCTGAGCAGCCTGTTGGCCCCTGTCACCAGCCTGGTGTGGGCTGCGGCCCTGCCGGCCATTACGGGGCAGAAGCTGTTCGTGCGAGGGTCGTCGCTGGACATCGTCGCCTACAACGCTGGCAATGTCGTGGGGCCTGTGCTGGGAGGCTGGCTCTTGGCCATGGTAGGCGCCAAGCCAGCATTCTTCGCGGTCGCGGGGTGCTTCTTGGGAGCGGCCTTCGTCTCGATGAGGGCCCATGCGCCTTCGCCGAGGGCGGCATGCGGGGAGCCACTGGGGTTTCGAGCGATCCGCAGCGAACTGGGGGAGGCGATACGTTTCTTGTCGGACAACCCCACTCTGCGAAATCTGATGGTGCTGAATTGCATCGCTTCCCTGGGGTGGTCTGCTCCCAGCGTCGCCGCCATATTCTACCTGACGGGCACACTAGGACTAGGCGGACGCGAGTACGGACTGTTGCGGGGGACTCTCGCCATGAGCATAGCCGTGGGTGTCTATGTGCTCGGTCGCTACTCCCGACAGTTGCCCCGGCAACGTCTGCTGATCGGGGGGGTAATACTGGCCGGCCTGGCGTACATGACGATGCTGGGAGGGCCAGGGCTCGCACCTCTGCTGGGTCTCTGGTTCATCAGCGGGCTGGGCTGGGCCGCCTTCTGGTTGATGGACCAGGCCTTGTGGGCAGAGACTACCCCCGACAGGTTGCGGGGCCGAGTCTACAGCCTCGCCGACGCGGTTGTTGCCCTGGCCGAAGTCTGTACAGCGCTCCTGGGTGGTTGGCTGGTCAGCGCACTGGGGTCCATCGAGGCCTTGTTCATCATGGGCTTCACCATTGCCGTCGGGGCCATCGCTCTGGCCGGAATAACCCGGTGGGCGGGCTCCCCACTGTCGCGCTAGACAGAAAGCGGTGCGCAGGGAGTACGAAATCATCATGTGAGGAGGAACCATGAAAGTCCTATCCCTGGGCGGCGCTGGCGCCGTCTGCCAGCACGCTACTCGTGACCTTGCTGAGTTCTCGGATTTCGACGAGATCGTAATTGCCGATTACAGCGTCGCAGCGGCGGAGAAGCTGGCTGGCGAAATCGGTGACCGCCGGCTCAAGGTCCTGAAGGTGGATGCAGAGGATTACGATGAGTTGGTTCGAACCTTCGCGGGCTTCGACGTGGTCCTGAACGGCCTGCCCTGGAGGTACGACATGGCAGTCACCAGGGCTTGCATCGAGGCCGGGGTCAACGGATTGGACGTCTCCACGGAAGAAGATCAATGGGACTACGACGCAGTCGCCAGGGAGAAGGGAATCGTCTTCATTCCCGGTGTTGGCGCTACTCCCGGCATCACCAACGTAATGGCGCGTCGGGGTACCGGCCAGTTGGACGAGGTGGACGAGGTCCAGGTCAATTTCGCTGCTTTCCGCTGTCTGGCGCCCGCGCCTGGTTTGCTCATCACCACCGTGTGGGAATTCCATCCGGAGGAGGAGTCGCGTCTGTACTACCGGGACGGAGAGTTTCATTGGGTTGGTCCGTTTGAGGGTCTCAAGAAAGTGAACTTCCCTGGCCCCATTGGCGAGCAGGAGGTGTGTTACATCCCGCACCCAGAGACGCGGACTATGCCAGAGAGCCTTGGAGCTAAGGCGGTCTCAGTCCACGGCTGCTTTCCGCCCCACATCATGCGGCTGATGAAGGCCATGCTGGAATCGGGCCTCTATAGCGAGGAGCGCATCATCCTCGAAGGCATTGAGACCACCCCTCTTGAGATGATGAAGGCGCTGCTCATTCAGCTGCCCGAGAGCAAAGAGAACCCACTGTGGGCCTATGGCCTGGTAGTTGATGTCTTTGGCAAGAGGAACGGGCGCGAGGTCAAGGTCACTCTGTGGAATCGGCACCCACCACAGGAGGAATGGGGCGGTCCGGCGGCCTACTACAAGAACATAGCCATTCCCTTAAGCATCGGCGCGCAGATGATCGCGCATGGAGATGTGGGGGCGAAAGGCGTCGTACCGCCAGAGACGGCGCTCGATCCTGGCATCTTCTTGGGCGAGCTTCGCAGACGAAGCATTGAGATCCACGAGCGCGTCGAGGAGTACCACGCCATACCCTAACCGATCACCAGAATTCCATCAACAGCGTGGGAGAGGTAACAAAGAATGACAGCAAACCATTCCATTCCTGAGACTCAGAGGAAAGCCTGGAGCGGGATGATCAGTGATGATCCTTCTGCAGAGGTGGGGGTACTGGGCGTGCCCTTCGACAGAGCGGTGTCCTTCCGGGCCGGGACTTCCTTAGCCCCGGCCAAGCTTCGAGAATTGACCACCCACCTGTGCTGTTGCGCTGAGGAGGGGCAGCCTTTGAGCCTTCGAGTGCGAGACTACGGCGATGTGCCTGCTGACTTGGAGTGGTCCCGCTACTTCCAAGAGGTGGAAGAGCGGGCCAAGGAGGTTCTTGATCACCCCCATGCCCTGTTCCTGGGCGGCGACCACTCGGTCACTATTCCTTTGATGCGTGCCTTCAATCTCTCCGTGGGTGGACCTTTCGGCGTCATTCACTTCGACGCTCACCTCGATCTCTTTGATACCCTCGACGGTCACCACTGGTCCCACGCGTGTTCGGAACGGCGCGCTCTCGAGTTGTCCGGCTTGGATCCCCAGCACCTCGTTCTCGTCGGGGTGCGC
>JBAVWD010000592.1:0-1794 GCA_049697655.1 Anaerolineae bacterium
ATCGTGTTCCGTTCGGAGCGGAGAAAAAGCCCGAAGAACATCGAGGCCTTGATGCGCCTGGACGAAGTCGAGGCTCTGGCCGACCCTACCGGCATGAGGAAGGTCCTCATCGTCCTGGGGGCTGTGATCTTGCTGTTCTTCCTGCAGGGCCAACTTGGCCTGACGCCTGCTCTGATCGCACTGGGGGGCGCGACCGCGGCGCTGCTGTGGGTCCGTCCCAGCGTGCAGGAAACGCTGGAGGGCATTCAGTGGAGTATACTTCTCTTCTTTGCTGGTCTGTTCGTCACCGTGGGCGGCCTGGAGGCAGCCGGCGTGTTGCACCTGCTGGCCGGGGCGGTGGCGGGGCTCGCTCAAGCGAACCTCTTGGTGGCCAGCATCTCTATGCTGTTGGTCGCTGCCGTGATTTCGGCTGTGGTGGATAACATACCTTTCACGATCGCTCTGATTCCTGTGATTCAGCGGCTAGGTGACCTGGGCGTGGCCACATCCCCCCTGTGGTGGGCGTTGGCCCTGGGGGCGGGATTCGGCGGCAACGGCACCATTATCGGCTCGGCCTCGAACGTGGTCACCGCAGCGCTGAGCGAGAAGACCCAGACTCCCATCACGTCGAAGGTCTGGATGCGCGCTGGCCTGCCAGTGATGGTCGTGACCTGCTTCGTTGCGAGTGTGCTCTTCGTGGTCTTCTTCGGCTGGATGAAGACACCCTGAGGAGTGCTCCGGCACCTTCCCCCGGAGGGTGGTGCGCTACCCCTTTCGCTGCCCATGAACTGGCACTACATGAGCAACAGCCGGGTCAGTCCTGTGAGCGACTCGGTGCGCATGTTTCGCGAGATCCTCCAGGTGCGCCTCAACGACTGGCGAGGCCTTTACGACAAAGGCCGAATTCGCCACCCCTCCCTTTGATAATAACCTGAGACCCGAGCGCTCCCGTTGCTTTCCGAGCCCAAGTATGCTATGATGGTAATAGTGACCATTGTTGTCTTGCTAAATGGAGCAACGGCGCCACATGCTGACCAGAATCAAGCATCTGCTCATCGGTTCCCCTCTGGCGACCTACCATCTTGAGCACAGGCGACTGAACAAGATCCGCGCCCTGGCCGCTTTCTCGCCGGATGCCCTTTCGTCCATCGCTTACGCCAACGAAGAGATTTTCCTGGGGTTGGTTGTGGCCGGCGCGGCTGGGCTCGCCCTGTCGCTGCCCATCGGCCTGGTCATCGGCGGGCTGCTGACCGTTGTCGCTCTCTCCTACTTCCAGACGATTCACGGGTACCCCTCCGGTGGAGGCTCCTTTGTCGTGGCCCAGGAGAACCTGGGCACGGTGCCGGGCCTCATTGCCGGGGCTGCACTGCTGATCAACTACCTGCTGTGCGCGGCGGTGAGCCTGACGGCGGGAGTGGCGGCCATCGCCTCGGCCTTTCCGCTCCTCTGGCCATACAAAGTTGAGCTGTCGTTGCTGCTCCTGGCCACCCTCATGGTGGCCAATCTGCGGGGCCTGCGCGAGACCGGGACTTTGATGGCCATCCCGGTCTATCTCTTCGTGTTCGTCTATCTGCCCATGATCGCCATCGGCATAGTGAGATCGATCATCGAGGGCCCCGGCTCGCTGGCCACGGCCGCCCCGCCGCCTGTGCAGCCTTTGTCCACATTGCTGATTCTGCGCGCCTTTTCCATGGGCTGCACGGCCATGACCGGCATCGAAGCCATCAGCAATGGAGTTCCGGCCTTTCAGCGCCCCGAGGCGAAGAACGCCGGCCGCACCATGCTGGTCATGGCCCTGCTGATGGGCGTGCTTTT
>JBAVWD010000593.1:0-2331 GCA_049697655.1 Anaerolineae bacterium
CAGGAAGCGGGCCAAGACCCACGAGTCAACAAACCGGTGACTGCTCTCGATGGACGGGATCAGCTTCCCTAGCCACCAATGCGGCGATATGAAACGTCGTAGGTAGAGTATCTGGGAGCACCACTCTACGATGAAGGAATCGCTTGGAATGTAGGGTCTGCCGATCTTTCTCTCAAACATCTCGCTTGTGCAATTAACTCAGACGGCCCCGTGGAGCG
This sequence comes from Anaerolineae bacterium, assembly GCA_049697655.1. Lineage (GTDB taxonomy): Bacteria > Chloroflexota > Anaerolineae > UBA7937 > B3-Chlor > JAUVXJ01. The sequence continues at coordinate 219 of JBAVWD010000593.1, forward strand.
TACCGCAGACGGGGTCTGGACCCCGGCGTTGCGGGCTGCCAGCCAAAGGCCCCTTGCTGGTGGGACACGGTTGAGAAGCGAGGTCAGCACATTGTATCACAAATGCGAAAGCGGTTCAACATGAGTCATGGATAACGGCAGGAAGCCCCGCCGCGCAAGCGGTGACACGAGAACACTGGCAATACAACGTCCCGATATTTGGCGCCGCGGTTGGCTTGGTTGCCGTGCCAGGTCTGGGCGACAACGGGCCTTCCGCGCCTCTGCGGCGCCATTGGCGACGCACCGCAAGGCGCGTATAATGGCTGGTGTTGTACGGGGCGGTACACGGCTCATCGCTACGTGATGGGGACGGGGCGGGCACAACCCTGTGCAGAAAGCAGAGAGGAGAACTGAGGATAGAGATGATAGGAATGGAGGCCTTGCTGGAGATCCTCGCCGGTTCAGGCGTGCGCCACATCTTCGGCAATCCTGGCTCGACCGAACTGTCCCTGAACGACGTGCTGGTGGGGGATGTGCGATTCGAGTACATCCTGGGCCTGCACGAGCTGCCGGTGACTGCCATGGCCGATGGCTATGCCCAGGCTTCTGGGGGGTTGGGAGTGGTGTGCGTGCACGTCTCCCCCGGCCTGGGTAATGCCATGGGCATGCTCTACAACGCCTACTGCGCGGGGACGCCGCTGTTGCTCCTCGCTGGCCAGCAGGACCGCCGGCTGGTGATCACGGAGCCGGCCCTTGCGGGTGACATGGTCAGTGTGGCTCGCCCGTGGACCAAGTGGTCGGTGGAGGTCTCGCGCGTCCAGGATGTGCCGACGATTGTACGCCGTGCGGTGCAGACCGCAATGACCCCGCCCACCGGGCCGGTCTTTCTGTCAGTGCCGGTGGATGTGCAGTTGGAAAGTGCTGAAAACCTGGACCTTTCCGCGCCTCACATACCTGATCGGCGAGTTCGCCCCCCTCTGGATGCCCTGCGCCACGCTGCTGAACTCCTGGCTCAGGCCAGAAACCCTGCCATCCTGGCGGGCAGCCGGGTCACGGAAGCGGACGGTGTGGCCGAGCTGGTTTTGCTGGCTGAGCGGCTCGGCGCGCCCGTGCTCTCCGAGCAACAGAGCTCGCATGCCCGACTGCCCATGCCTGCCGATCACGGCCTGTACGCGGGGACCTTACCCCTCCGGGCACCGGACGTTCGCCAGCGCCTGGAGGGTTTCGACGTGCTCTTCGTGGTGGGCATGAATCTGTTGCGTCTATTCATCTATCGGGAGCCTTCGCGCCCGGTCCCGGAACACGTCCGCCTGATCCACCTTGACAACCGCGCCTGGGAGATAGGGAAGAACTACCCCGTGGAAATCGGGCTGCTCGGCGACCCCAAAGCCGGCCTGGCGGAGCTCGCCCAAAGGGTGTCGGAGACGCAGTCTGAAGATCAGGTCAGGGCGGCGGCGCAGCGGAGGGAGGAGCACTCCTCTCGACGCGCAGGGGAGCGGGAGGCGTTGCTGGCCGACATCGAGGCACAATGGGACCAGCGCCCCATGACGCCCGCGACCCTCATGGGAGCACTGTCCCGCGTGCTGCCACCAAACACCGCGCTGGTGGACGAGGCCCCCAGCACACAGTGCGACTTGCTAGAGACACTCGGTGTGCCAAGAGACCCCACCGGTCACATCGGTCCCCGAGGGTGGGCGTTGGGTTGGGGGGTGGGATGCGCCGTGGGCGTGAAGCTGGCCTGGCCCGAGCGACCGGTGGTAGCAGTTTTGGGGGATGGGGCGGCCCTCTACGGTATCCAGGGGCTGTGGACAGCCGCGCACCATCATATCCCCGTGGTTTTCCTCATCGCTAACAACGCTCAGTACAAGATCCTGAAGCTCATCGGGACTGAGATGCAGTTACCGCAAGTGGCGCAGGGGAGGTATCTTGGGATGGACCTCGCCGAGCCGGAGGTTGACTTTGTTGGCTTGGCCCGTTCCCTTGGTGTGGAGGCGTGCCCGGTGACCGAACCCGATGAATTGAGTGAGTGCGTGCGCGATGCCCTCCAACGAACGGAGCCGATCTTGCTGGACGTGGCCATCGAACGGTGAGCGTGCGGTCCGAGCTGGTCTTGCCATACGCGCAAAGGTCCGTG
>JBAVWD010000594.1:0-2963 GCA_049697655.1 Anaerolineae bacterium
CGTCCATAGAGGACGGGTTCTACTACGACTTCGATGTGCCTCGTCCTCTGACGCCCGAGGATCTGGAAACCATCGAAGCTAGCATGAAAGAGATCATCAAGGCGCGCTACCCATTTGAACGGAAGGAGATCTCGCGCTCAGAGGCAGAGGAGATGTTCGCGGACCAGCCCTACAAGCTGGAACTCATCGCGGACATGCCCGAGGATGAGGTGATATCCATCTATACGCAGGGCGAGTTCACCGACCTGTGCCGGGGCCCGCATGTGGATAACACCGAGCAGGTGAATCCTGGCGCCTTCAAGCTGTTGAAGGTGGCCGGGGCTTACTGGAGAGGCGACGAGAAGCGGCCCATGCTACAGCGGATCTATGGCACGGTCTGGTCTGCCGCTGACGATCTCCAAGCCTATCTGGAGAGACTGGAGGAATTGGAGAAGCGAGATCACCGGCGGCTGGGAAAGGAGTTGGAGCTCTACAGCGTCCACGAGGAGGCCGGAGCGGGGCTGGTGCATTGGCATCCCAAGGGCGGGATGATTCGCACCGTGATCGAGGACTTCTGGAGGAAGGAGCACTACAAGGCCGGGTACGACGTCGTCTACACTCCCCATATCGGGCGTGCCCAGCTATGGGAGGATAGTGGCCATCTAGATTTCTATCGGGAGTTGATGTACTCCCCGATGGACATTGAGGGCCAGGAGTATTTCATCAAGCCTATGAACTGCCCCTTCCACATCATGATCTATAAGAGTAGACTGCGCAGCTACCGGGAGTTGCCGCTACGATGGGCAGAGCTGGGCACAGTGTACCGCTTCGAGCGCAGCGGGGTCCTGCACGGGCTGATGCGGGTCCGTGGCTTCACCCAGGATGACGCCCATGTCTTCTGCGCTCCGGATCAGATAGATGAGGAGATCAGCCGCGTTCTGTCTTTCAGCCTCTTCATCTGGCGTAGCTTCGGCTTCGCCGAGTACAAGGTCTACCTATCCACGCGTCCGGAGAAGTACGTCGGCGAGCCGGAAAGGTGGGCGCAGTCGGAGGAGGCGCTGCGTCGCGCACTGGACAAAGAGGGGCTGCCCTACGAGGTGGACGAAGGTGCGGGGGCCTTCTACGGGCCGAAGATAGACATCAGCATCAAAGACGCCTTGGGGCGGCTGTGGCAGTGCACCACCATCCAGGTCGACTTCAACCTGGCTGAGCGCTTTGATCTGACCTTCATCGGGGAGGCTGGCAAGGGGGCCCGGCCGTACATGGTGCATCGGGCGCTGCTCGGATCCCTGGAACGGTTCTTGGGAATCCTGATCGAGCACTACGGCGGTGCCTTCCCGGTGTGGCTGTCGCCGATCCAGGCGATACTGATCCCCATCACTGATCGCCATGTAGAATACGCCAAGCACGTGGAGGTCCAGCTGCGCGCCGCCGGGTTGCGCACTGAGGTGGATTCGCGCAGCGAAAGAATGCAGGCCAAGATCCGCGATGCCCAGTTGCAGAAGGTGCCGTACATGCTGGTGGTTGGAGATCGGGAGATGGAGGCCGGCGCGGTAGCGGTGCGTCTCAGGACCGAGAAAGACCTGGGAGCGCGCTCGGTGGAGGATTTCATCGCCATGGCCCAGGAGGCCATTGCAGAGAAGAGGTTGAACTGAAGGTGTGCGGTGGGTCGCCCCCGGATTCTGGCTATAGTACATCCCTAGATGGCCGGACGGCACCCCCGTCCGGCCATGCTGTTGTAGGGCAGGTGTCCAGTGCTGGTTGATTGGAAACGCGGAACCCAACGCATCCTGGCCACGTACGAGCCGCAAGCAGCGGATGACGCGGCCGCAGCTCTCCAAGCGCTCTGGTCTCAGGTGCCCCCCACTGAAGGCGGCGCTCGCCTGGTCAAGGCGGAGGTCCGTGCGGAAATCCAGGCCCTTGGTGTGCCCGTCCCGACCTTGAGCGAGATAGGCAAGGAGTTGGGAAGGGTCGCCCGTCACAGAGTGGGCGACTTCCTTCCTCTCGCTAAGACTCTTTGGAAGGGGTACGGTCGGGAGGGACGACTGGTGGCCAGTACCCTGCTGGGGCCGATGGAGTTGGCAGCGCCGGAGAAGGTGATGCCGGTGATAGAGGACATGGCGAGGACGTGCGCGACCTGGGAGGACTGCGATCAGCTGGCCATGGGGGCCCTGGAGCCGGTCGTCCGCAAGGAACCAGAGAACTACCTCTCTACGATGAAGCACTGGATCGAAGATCCCAACAAGTGGGTGCGCAGGGCCGGTATCACTGTGGTCGCACGTCTGCCGATGAAGCGCCCGGAGTACACGGAGATCTGCCTGCGTTTGGTGGAGCCAGCGCTGGGTGACGATGAAGTGGATGTGCGGAGAGCCGTCAGCTTCGCTATCCGAATGGGGGCGCGTGGAGAGCCGGAGGCGGTGGTGGGTTTCATCAAGAGGCAGGCTCACCGGACGGACGCCGCGTCCATCTGGATTCTCTGTGACGCGATGCGCAGCATGACTAAGAAGTTCCTGCCTCAGTTCAAGGAGCTATTGCCCCTGTATGAGCACTGGCTGGAGCTGGTGGAAACGAAGTCTCAGAGAAGTGTGGCCAGCGCCATCAAGGCTCTGCGCTCTGTGTGACAGATCGTGCATGGGAAGGCCGGTTGAGGCATGCCCTCGGAGTTCTACGCTGACGAGATCGAGGTTCGTTTTGAAGAGGAGCCCGTCCTCGAGAAGAAGCCGGGTGTGCCCTCTGCCTTCACCTGGCGAGGCCGCGAGTACGTGATCGTCGAATTGTTGAACGAATGGCACGACTACCGCAAGAGAGGGAAAACCAGGGCCTTCTACGAGAAGGAGCGGGGCAGCTACTGGGTCAAGAGGAGTCAAGGGGAGGGCTCATGGGGTGTGGGTCGCGACTGCTATCGTGTGCTCACGGAAGGTGGTGAGGTCTTTGACATCTACTACGACAGGGCGCCCAGCGGGAGGAAGCGCATAGGCCAGTGG
>JBAVWD010000595.1:0-3179 GCA_049697655.1 Anaerolineae bacterium
GTTCCTCCGCATGCCCTTTGTGCTCGGTGAACCGCACCTCACACCGCAGGCCATGCTCCCTGAGCACGGTCTCCATCCTGGCCAAATGGTGCCCTGCCCTTCGGCTGCGGAGAGGGTTCACGATCAGAAATGCTCTGTCGCCGGACATCGCTAGGAGACCCTCTTGTCCATACTGTTCCACTGACCTGCCGTCGCAGTATAGCACATCCCCTCAGACGTCGCCGTTCCAGCCTCTGGTCGAGCCACCGCCGGGAGGCCACTCCTGGCCGCCAACCGCACTGTCTGCCACGGCTGCGGGCCCCAAGAAAGCATCCTGAGTAGGTGCCGAACGCAGTGAGGCACCGTATCGAAGGATGCGACTCGCCCCTACAATCCCTCTTCCCGGCCACCGCTTGCTTCGATACGGACTTCGTCCTACTCAGCATGCTGAGCTTGCCCGCCTTGAACAACACCAAAAACGGGCCCCAAGAAAGCATCCTGAGTGGGTGCCGAACGCAGTGAGGCACCGTATCGAAGGATGCGACTCGCCCCCAGGATCCCTCTTCCCGGCCACCGCATGCTTCGATACGGACTTCGTCCTACTCAGCATGCTGAGCTTGCCCGCCTTGAACAACACCAAAAACGGGCCCCAGAAAGCATCCTGAGTAGGTGCCGAACGCAGTGAGGCACCGTATCGAAGGATGCAACTCGCCCCCACAATTCCTCTTCCCGGCCGCCGCATGCTTCGATACGGACTTCGTCCTACTCAGCATGCTTGACTGGCCTACTCTGGTGCCTCTGTGCCCCGAGGCTCTGGAGCGCAACGGACCACGGCAGCGAAGGGTGCGGAACCTCCGGGAGGGTCGCGGGTCCAGCGGTGCGTTGCGGCAGGCGGCGGCCATGCTTATAATCGCCACCGAGGGAAGGCCTACAGGTCCCCGCCGCGACAGGCAGCGAACCTGGGTGGACACTCTTCGCTTAGCCCCGGTGGGATGAGGTAAAGATGGAGACAGCCAAACGACTCGACCGCTACGTGCGCCAGATGGTGTTCCCCGAGGTTGGTGAAGCAGGGCAGCGCAAACTCCTCTCCTCGTCAGTGGCCGTGATCGGCTGCGGCGGCCTGGGCACGCACATCGCCGACAACCTGGTCCGCGCCGGCGTAGGTCGCCTGAAGCTGGTGGATCGCGACCATGTGGAATTGAGCAATCTGCAGCGACAGATACTGTTCGACGAGGAGGACGCCGCCAGGGCCCTTCCCAAGGCGGAGGCGGCCGCCCGAAAGCTAAGGACGATCAACTCACAGGTGCAGATCGAGCCTCTGGTGGTAGAGGTGGGTCAGAAGAACGTGGGGGAGATCGTTCGCGACATGGACGTGGTGCTGGATGGTTCGGACAACTTCGAGACCCGATATCTCGTCAACGACGCCTGCGTGAAGCTGGGCATCCCCTGGATATACGGCGGCGCGGTGGCCAGCTACGGAATGACCATGACCATCATCCCATACCGCACACCGTGTCTGCGCTGTGTGTTCCCCGAGGTCCCGCCCCGGGACAGCGCGGTGACTTGCGCCACGGCAGGAATCCTTGCTTCCATCGTGGCCATGGTCGCCGCCCTGGAGTGTAGCGAGGCACTGAAGCTCCTCCTCGGCCAAGGTGAACTCAACGAAGGATTGATACACCTGGACGTCTGGGAGAACCGCTTCGAGGTCTTTTCCGTCGAACGAAGGGCTGAGGGCTGCCCTACGTGTGGTCGAGGCGGAAACAGGGTCGGGGAAGCCAGCTAGGATGCAGTCTCCACCGAGCGCAGGACAGTACCGGGGCGGCTAGTTACCCTCTCTGGCTCTGCACTCTTCGCAGAGGCCCACCAGGTCGATGTGCACGCGCTGGACGCGGAAGCCCTTCTCCTTGCTGACCTGGGCAATCAGCCTATCCACCAGAGGGTTGTCGAACTCGACAACTTGCTCGCACTGGGAGCAGATGAGGTGATAGTGCTCCGACTTCTCCTTGACCTCGTAGTGGTGATGTTCCTCGTCCAGGTGCAACTCGCTGATCAGGCCCAGTTCCTTGAGTAAATTGAGATTGCGATAGACAGTGGAGAGGCTGATGCGGGGGTCCTTTTTGCGCGCCCGGCGGTAGATCTCGTCGGCGTCCAGATGCCCCTTGCTTTGCCGGATGATCTCCAGGAGCAGTCTGCGCTGGGCGGTGATACGCCTGCCCTCAGCGTGCAGGGCTTCCAGCACCCCTTGGTCCGCTGATCGCCTCATCTCACCGCCTCTCCCCTTGATGACCAGTCAGGTGTATCCCACCTACCGTGCACATCAATCGAACCGAAGCCTGGCCAAAGCCAGCCCTCAGGAAGTTACCGGGGGCGTGGTGTCTGGACCGGCATTTCCAGCACCAGCGTCACCCAGAAGCGGTCGCCCTTGGCCGCGGACGATGGCATCAGTCATACGGGCCACGCGCGCCATCTCCTTGACATCGTGGACCCGGACTATGTCAGCGCCCTGGGCGATCCCTACGGCCACCGCCGCGGCCGTCCCTTCCACCCTGTCCTCGGGAGGCAGGTCCAGGGTATAGCCAATAAACGACTTGCGCGAAGGACCCACAAGCACTGGCCTGCCCAAGACCCTCAGTTCCGAGAGGCTGGCCATCAGTTGCAGGTTCTGGGCGACGGTCTTGCCGAAGCCGACTCCAGGATCGACGATGATGTTCTGCCTCTCCACCCCGGCCTCCACAGCCAGATCGATGCTTTCTCGCAGCTCCCGAATGATGTCCCCCATCAGGTCCTGATACTCCACTCCCTGGTAACGACCGCCCAGGCGCTCGGTCTGGACCGCGTCCTTGGGCCGGCTGCGGTTGTGCATGAGCACCAGCGGGACCTGGTATCGGGCGGCAATCTGGCCCAGCTGTGTATCCATTCGCAGCCCCCAGATGTCGTTGATCAGGCTGGCCCCCGCCTCCAAAGCCTCCGTGGCTACCTCCGACCTGTAGGTGTCAATCGATAGGGGAACGTCTACACGCTGCGCCAGCGCCTCCACCACCGGCAACACCCGGCGCAGCTCCTCCTCGACCTCCACCGGCTGGGAACCGGGTCTGGTGGACTCGCCGCCGACGTCTATCAGGTCGGCGCCCTCCTGGACCATACGCTCTGCCTGAGCCACCGCCCTCTCGACGTCGTATCCCAAACCATCTCCAGAGAAT
>JBAVWD010000596.1:0-2856 GCA_049697655.1 Anaerolineae bacterium
ATGGAGCTGGGCTGGACCGTCTGCGCCTACTGCGGAACCAAGACCGGCAGGACACGCGTACCTGCGACCGCCCCCGAGGGCCGACTGCCCGAAGAGCATAGTGAGCCCCAGTGACGTCTCCGTAATCGTCACCGTCAAGAACGAAGCCTCCGCCATCCACGGGCTGCTGGACTCCCTGCGCTCCCAGACCATGCCACCTGCGGAGGTGGTGATCGTGGACGGCGGCTCCACCGACGGCACGGTGGAGCGGATAGAGAACTACCGGCCGCGACTTCCCCTCAAGTTGCTCCTTCGCGAGGGGGCGAACATCTCCCAGGGGCGAAATGAGGCCGTCAGGGCCGCATCCGGGCAGATCATCGCCAGCACCGACGCCGGCGTACGCCTGGTCCCCAACTGGCTGGAGCAACTCACCCGGCCCTTCCAGGAAGACGCCTCCCTCGACGTGGTCAGCGGCTTCTTCCTTCCGGACCCCCAGACCGTGTTCGAGAGGGCTATGGGAGCCACCGTGCTCCCCGTGGAGAGCGACGTAGATCCACAGCGCTTCCTGCCCTCCAGTCGCTCCGTGGCCTTCCGCAGAGAGGCCTGGCAGGAGGTGGGCGGCTATCCTGAGTGGCTGGACTTTTGCGAGGACCTGGTCTTCGACTTCGCGCTGCGTCGTGCCGGCCGCAGATTTCTTTTCGCACCCGGGGCGGTGGCTTACTTTCGGCCCCGGCGGAATCTGCGGCCCTTCGGGCGGCAGTACTACCAGTATGCCCGGGGGGACGGCAAGGCCGACCTATGGCGCAAACGCCACGCCATCCGCTATCTCACTTACCTGGTGGGCATTCCGCTGGTACTAGCCTTGGGGGTGGCCCTTCACCCGGCGTGGTGGCTCATGCTCGCAGTAGGCGCCGTCCTGTATCTCTGGACGCCGTACCGGCGCTTGCGACCCCTGATCCGGGGCCTTTCGCTGCTGGACAGAATCAAGGCCATCCTCTGGGTGCCCATCATCCGCGTCTGGGGGGACCTGGCCAAGATGGTGGGCTATCCCGTGGGGCTTCTGTGGAGAATGCGCCACAGAGAGCTCTTTCGTCCTCACGCTGTCTGAGGTTCACCAGCAAGCCAAAACAGAAAGGAGTTCACATAGTGAGCAGAAGGCCCTCGTTCCTATTGGCACTCCTAGCGCTGGCCGGGCTGGGCTGCAATCTGCTGAGTTGTCCTTGGCTGCCGTCCGGAGTGCCCGCTCCCGGGGGAACCCCATCTCCGCCTGAAGCCTCCGAGACGCCTGCGTCTATCAGCCCCTTACCCACCGCTCCGGCGCTGATGCCAACCGCGCCCCTCTGCTCCGATGAGCAGCCGCCTTTCGTCACAGACCTGGAAGTGCGTCAAACCCTATCCCTGCCCGAACCGGCTGCGCGTGTCCCCTTCCGGGACCCGATCTTTGGCTCTTGCCTCGTTCGCGTCACCGACCGGACGACAGATCTGTCCCCGGACGATCCTTCAGCCGGCCTGAAGAACGAGTACTCGCGCGTGCAGTCCTTCAACGCGGACGGAAGTCGACTGCTCGCATACGGCATCGAAGGAACGTGGTACCTCTATGATGCGCATACCCTCCAGCCACTGGGCCAATTGCCCTTGGGAGCGGAGCCCCGTTGGGACGCAGCTGACCCGGACCTGGTCTATTTCTCCGACCAGACCCGCCTGATGACCTATAACGTAGGGACCGGGGAGCAAACCCTGGTTCACGAATTTGCCGACGATTTCCCCGGCCAGTCGCTAGCTGCGGTGTGGACACGGTATGAGGGCAGGCCTTCGGCCGACACCCGCTACTGGGGCCTGATGGCAGAGGATGAAGAATGGATGACCGTCGCTTTCCTGGTATACGACCGTCAGTCCGATCAGGTGGTGGCCAGCCGCGATATGCGGGGTGTGCCAGGAATAGAGGAAGACATCGACCACGTCACCATCAGTCCCCTGGGGAACTACTTCCTCGCTTCCTTCGATCACTACTGCGAGCAAGGCCAACTGGGGGATGATGCACACCCCTGTGGCCTGATGGTCTATGACCGCGATCTGACCCATGGACGGAGTCTGCTGCGCATTGTTGGGCACTACGACCCGGTTCTGGACGCCGAAGGACGAGAGGTGATTATCTTCAAGGACATTGACCAGGATAGTATCTCGATGCTCGATCTGGCCAGCGGCACGGTCACTGCGCTCTGGCCGATAGATTTCAGCCACACCTCGATCGGATTGCACTTCTCGGGGTGCGCCTTCCAGCGACCTGGCTGGGCCCTGGTCTGCACCGCCGACGGCGACCCAGGCGCGTACACGTGGATGGACGACCAGGTGTTTGCCCTCGAACTCAAACCAGACGGGCGGGTAGTGCGACTAGCACATACGCACTCGCTGGTGGGCGAAGAGCAAGAGCACGACTACTGGGCCGAGCCCCACGCCAGCGTCAACCTCGACTTCACGCGGGTCCTCTTCACCACCAATTGGGAACGATCCGGCACAGGCGAGGTGGAGATGTTCCTGATCGAACTGCCACAGGATTGGACCGAGCAGCTACCGTGACCTGATGTGTCGTGTCACACCACCCAGGGACCCAAGCAGCCCCCGTTCGAGCGGGGGCTGCTCATCATTTCCCTTCTGGTCGGACCGGCTCCGCGGCCGTTAGTCCGCAGGAGGAGTCCAGAACTCAGTCGCCACATACCAGGCAGAGTTCCCCTGCACGTCAACGTACGACGCTGTATACACCATGCCGTACCTACTGATTGCTCGCAAGTAATAGCGCCCAGGGTACAAGAAGCAGCGCAGCGACTCGCCGCCCGGTATCACCCTCTGCCCGCCGTAGTTGCTGCAGCCAGGCCAGGA
>JBAVWD010000597.1:0-1964 GCA_049697655.1 Anaerolineae bacterium
GGCTAAGGGAACCGGTGAACGTGATTACCGGGTTCCCATCAGAATGGACAAAAGAAGGCGCAGCCGCCACTCCTGCTGACGGCAGACGCCTGTGCTCGCCCGCGCTTCTCACTCGATCCCTCCGCCGTGGATCCGAGGCCAACACGTTCCTGTTGGCGACCTCGCACAGTATGGACTGCGGCACTGGAAAGCCCGTAGCCGCTCCATTGATGCGCTCGTCCGAGGCGAGACGCAGAAGATCGGTGGCAATGGTGACCGGCCCCACCAGGGGCAACAAGTGAGAGAGGATCATGCGCACAGCCACCAAGACATCTCCATACGGAAGCAGCAAGCTGCCCAAGATCGGTGAGTATCCAGCCCAAAACTAAGTAGGCTTGATCGGTCGATGTCGATCAAGCCTAGTGAGTTGTGCGCGACTTGCTGCGCGAGTGACGCCACCGCCACAATGGCTGGCCTCCCCATTGCATGGCCGGTCTTAATGTCATCGCGCATCAGGAAGCCACCGGAACCAGCGCAGGAATGTGGGCAGGTGAAGCGGCCAGTGCTGCCCGGACCGTGTTCAGTAACTGTTGGGCCGCCTCCGGCTTCGTCAGCCACTCACTCGCTCGAGCATGTCCGCCACTGGGGAGCATCTCTTTCCGCCTCATGCCAGTCAGCGAAGTGACCATCATTACCGGCATGTCTCTGAGGCGCGGATGCCGCTGCATCATTCTCCTTACGTCCAGCCTGGACGTGACATAGTCCATCATGATCTCAAGCAGAACCAAGTCCGGCGCGCTGTATCTTGCGCGGTACAGGACCTTCAATGCGGCCGCGCCGCTCGAGACGGTGATGACATGGGGTCCGGAACTCTCCAGAATCCTCCTGGTGATCCCGACGAAATCGTGGTCATCGTCTATGATCAGGATCCGTGCACCACGGCGCGAATCAGCATGGCGGCAAGGGTTGTTCCTCTGAAACTTAGTCCTGACCATCGCACAGATCATAAGGGCGATGAGCAGAGCCAGTACAGCAAGAGTCTCCAGTGTCAGCATTGCGGTTGTGTAGTCCGGGGATCATCCATCCGTTGACCCTACAGGCAAGTCTTGGCAGATACCTCAGAGAGCCTTGATCCGCGCCTGCACGCTTCGTCCGCAAGGGCCGTGTGCTGTGTCGACTCGATGCCTGTCCGTCATAACGCGCCTGGGGCGGCCGAGGGACGAGCCGCAGGCGCCGCCCGCGCGGGCGTCACTGTTGTAGACGTCTCCATATCGCAGGCACAGGACCTGGCCCGGCACTCACTATTGCCGCTGCGTGCGGCGTCCCTGTGAGGCCGTCGAACCCGGCTACTTCGTCCTTTCCTGCGCTGGGCCAGTTGGCTACTGCCCCAAGCCTACGTTCGCGTCCCAGATTACAGTCTACCACAGGCAGGGGCGTCTTTAAAGAGACAAACTGCCTGTTCGCCACATGGGAGTAGCGCGCACCATGCCTACTGCCATCTGGGTATTTATGCGGAGGGACGATGCAGCCGCACAGGTAATTATGCCCGTCCTGCGGTAGGCATTTCTGTCCTGGGTGGGGCCCGTCCGGGAAGTCTCTGGCTCGCAAGGTAGCCTGTCCGAACGCGTGCCCGACTCTCGCGTCATGGGTTCGAGAGCCGGTGTCTGGGTCAAGGACCCTGCTATGCCGTCCCGGGGTATTCCGGCTTCTCAGCCTTGCTGCAAATTGGATCTCCCGCAGGCGAAGTCCTGCGGGAGATCTGCGAGAGCGTCTGGGTCCTTCGCAAGGCTGCCCCAGCAGCGCAGAAGCGCGTCTTACAGTCTATCCCTGACCAGTTCCTCGACCACCGATGGATCGGCGAGGGTGGTGGTATCGCCCAGTTCTTCTTTGCCTTCGGCGATGGCTTTGAGGATCCGTCTCATGATCTTACCGCTTCTGGTTTTAGGGAGGGCATCGGCGAACTGGATCTTGTCTGGTCTGGCGAT
>JBAVWD010000598.1:0-3147 GCA_049697655.1 Anaerolineae bacterium
CCCCCGAGGGCATGGAGTACGCCTCGCAGAACAACCTCGCTGGCATTCGCTGTCCCGGCTTTGTCCGGGACGCGGCGGAGATCCTGAGGGAGATCCTCTGATAGCGGGGACGTGGCGCGCTGACCACGCAGAAGCGGATGGACCAGACGAGGGGGGGAGGGACAACAGACTTCGGTTTTCGGCGAGTCCCCATCGAGGAGAAGAGCAGGCTGGTGGGGGCTATCTTCGACTCCTTGGCCAGCAGATACGACTTGCTGAACGACGTGATGTCCTTCGGCATGCACCGCTTGTGGAGACGTTTCGCCGTCAGCCTGTGCCAGATACGTCCGGGGCAGCGGGTGCTGGACCTGGCGGGCGGCACGGGCGAACTCACCGGCCGCCTCGCTCGCCTGGTGGGGCCCGAGGGTCTGGTGGTGCTGGCGGAGATCAACGGCTCCATGCTGCACCAGGCGCTGGCACGTGTCCCCAACGGACACGCCTCGGGCCGAGTGGAGTATGTTCTGGCGGACGCGGAAGAGGCGCCATTCGGCGAGGATCAGTTCGATCTGGTAACCATCGGCTTCGGAATGCGCAACGTAACGCGCCAGGAGGCGGTGCTTGACTCCATGCATAGGGCCCTCAAGCCTGGAGGGCAGGCGGTCATCCTGGAGTTCTCCCACCCCACGGTGTGGGGTTTTGGCCCCCTGTATGACTTCTACTCCTTCCACGTGATGCCTGCCATAGGCCGGCTGGTGGCCGGGAACGGCGGCGGCTATCGTTATCTGGCCGAGTCGATCCGGGTCCATCCAGACCAGGAGACGCTCAAGGGAATGATGGAGCGGGCTGGGTTCGAGGGCTGCGAGTACTTCAACCTGAGCGGTGGCATCGTCGCCGTGCACCGTGGGTTCAAACCCGCCTAAGCCCAAACGGGGATGGACTTCTCGTACCTGCTCAGGGGTGTGGTCATCGGGTTCTCCATCGCGGCGCCTGTGGGCCCCATCGGTGTGTTGTGTATTCGTCGAACCCTGGCCGAAGGGCGTGTTTCAGGACTGCTATCCGGTCTGGGCGCTGCCACGGCGGATGGCATGTATGGTGTCATCGCGGCGTTCGGGTTGACCTACATTTCCAATATCCTCATCGGCTACCAGTCCTCCATCCGCCTGGTGGGGGGACTCTTCCTCTGTTGTCTCGGGCTCAAGACCTACTTTTCCCGGCCCGCCGAAACGCCGGCTATGGCGAAAGGGGAGGGACTTCTCGGTGCCTATGTTTCCACCCTTGGCCTGACCCTCACCAATCCCATGACCATCCTGTCATTCACGGCCGTATTCGCCGGACTGGGCATATGGACGGCCACGGGGGATTACGGGTCGGCGGCTCTCCTGGTGCTCGGGGTATTCAGCGGTTCGGCGGCATGGTGGCTGATCTTGAGCGGGGGTGTGAGCCTGTTCCGGTCGAAGTTCACGCCGCAGACGCTGGGGTGGGTGAACAAGGCAGCGGGCATCGTCATTCTCGGCTTCGGCGTGTTGGCCATTCTCAGCCTGCTTGCTTGAAGGGGCAAAGCCTGTGTGGGGCAAGCGGGTCGGCATCACCGCAGGCCGGATGCTCGATCTTGTTCTGCTCAGGTCCAGGTGCCATTACTGGTCGGCCGATGAATACGATGAGCAAGAAGCCTACTACGTCAGCTATCACGGGTCGATCGTCAGCTACCAGCCTAAGTCTTGGGGCAATCCCAGGCATGGCTATCCCTGCGTGCGGGAGCCGTGAGAGAGGGCGCCGAGCGAGACCGGGGCTGCTCTGGGTCCGACGTTGGTGGTCAGAGGAAGTCAGTTTCCTGAGAGGAGGACGTCGTGCCTGCGCCTGTGGTCATCGTTGACTATGACCCCCGGTGGCCAGCGTTGTACGAGGAGGAAAGAGATCGCATCCTGGCTGTCGTGGGGAGCTTGATCGTCGGAATCGAGCACATCGGCGGCACGGCCGTGCCTGGTCTAGGTGGCAAGCCCATCATCGACATCATGCCGGGGGTGCGGTCACTGGCTGATGCGGAGCAGTGTATAGAGCCCCTGGAGGGGATCGGGTACGAGTACGTTCCGGAGTACAACGATCTTCTCCCGGAGAGGAGGTACTTCCACAAGGGTCCACCACAGGCCCGCAGCCACCACCTGCACGTGGTGGAGCGGGCCAGCGATTTCTGGGAAAGGCATCTGCTGTTTCGGGATTGGCTGCGGATGCACCCCGAGGACGCCCAGGAGTACTACCTCTTGAAGAAGGAACTGGCCGCCAGATTTGGCCGGGACCGAGAAGGCTTCACCGACGCCAAGACGTCGTTCATCGAGTCCATCGTGGCCAGAGCACGGTCGGGCCAGGGGTGAGATAGTCGTGGTCGAAGAGGGTGCAGGCTCGATGCAAGGACCAATGGTCGAGAGGCTGACCAGGGAAACCAAAGGGGAGTTGACACAGGCCCTGACGGTGGCTTTCGTGCAGCACCCTTTGTTGCACCGCGGAGGCGGGCGCGTTGAGGACGCCGGTGCGCTGACGAGGGCGGCCATTGACTTCCACTGGGGCAAGAAGAGCCTTCTGTTGTGCGGGATCAGGTCGGACCAGGGACTGGTCTGCGGGGCGCTCTGCGTCGATGCCCGAGAAGACCATTCGCTGTTGGCCCTGGCCCGGCTGGCATGGGTCGTGACGCGGGCGCTGGGCTGGGGAGCCCTGGGGCCCCTTCTGGATGAGGAGCGGCATAAGCCTTTTCTCCAAGAACGTCACCTGGAAATGGTGATTCTGGCGACGGTGCCAGCTTTTCAGCGCCAGGGGTTCGGGCGGCGTGTTCTGCACTTCCTCTACAGGGAAGCGATGCGCGAGGGGTATGGTGGGATCCTGCTCGTCACCGACCGCGACACCCCCGCCTTCGGCCTGTACCGCAGCGAGGTGTTCGAGGTGGAGAGGGAGTTCGATGTGGCTTAGCGGAGATTGTGCTGGATGCGTCGTGCTGTCTGAACACGGGGCAGGCCGTCGTGTCTGTCCGGGGTATCCCATGAGCGTGGGGGCACGGAAGTGAAACTGAGTGGCCTGGAGTTGCAGCAGGTGGAGGACAGAGAGCGATGGAACGAGGCTCTCGCCGGGCTTGCCTGCAACCACGTGCTTCAGTCGTACGAGTGGGGCGAGTTCAAGAGC